>NZ_JBQCTZ010000014.1:0-39907 GCF_051963715.1 Neisseria sp. P0001.S005
TATAAAGCAGGCTAAAGAGGGAACAACCCACCCTAAACCGATATTGTAAAACGGCAATGCGCGCTCGATGGCAGCAGTGGTGTCAGCATTAAATCCAAACGCGGCCTTATAGGCGTCGAATAAACCGACCACAAGGGCCGCCATCATGGTGCAGAAATAGACAATACGGCCGCCGCCAAACAATTTATCCGTCAAAGCCAGCAGAATGATGACGATGGTCAGCGGATACAACAGCATCAACATAGGGATGGAAAACTGCAAAATCGCTGACAGACCTTTGTTGGCCAACAGGATAGACACCACCGTATTCAGTATCACAAAGGTTTTATAAGAAATGCCCGGGCAGAGACGATTGAAATATTCGGCGCATGAAGTAATCAAGCCAACCGCCGTACTCAGACAGGCAAGCAGCACCATGACACCAAGCAACACAATACCGGCCGTACCGAAATAGTGCTGTGCAGTTTTAGACAAAACCGACGCGCCGTTTTCCTGCAAGCCGATACCGGCCACACCTGTCGCGCCCATATAACCGATAAACAGGTAAACCACTGCCAAACAAGAAGCCGCCAACACACCGGAAATCGTCGTGGTCTTCAGCAAGTCCGCGCGGTTGTCCACGCCCATGGCGCGAACGGCATCGATGACGATAATGGCAAACACCAGCGAAGCCAGCGCATCCATGGTGCCGTAGCCTTCCAAAATGCCTTTAATCAACGGATGAGTGGCAAAATCACCTTGCGCCGCCTGCGGCACGCCCATCGGATTAATGGCGGCATAGCCGACCAATATCGCAATTGACAGCAACAAAACAGGCGTGAGGATTTTACCGATACGGTCAACCAGCTTCCCCGGAGAAATTGACAGCCAATAAGTCATGCCGAAAAACACCAGGCTGAATACGGCCAATGCGATGTTTTTCCAAGATTCACCAATGAAAGGGGAAATCGCGGTTTCAAAAGACACTGTCGCCGTACGCGGCATGGCAAACAGAGGGCCGATTGCCAAATAAAGCGCCGTGGCAAAAGTCACGCCGTACCAAGGCGCAACACGGGAAGCCAGTGCCTCCACATCACGCGAGCCGGAATAACCGACGGCAATCACACCCAACAATGGCAAACCCGCCCCTGTCAGCAAAAAGCCAAACATGGCCGAAAGCCATTTTTCACCGGCCTGCTGTCCCAAAAAAGCAGGAAAAATCAGGTTCCCCGCCCCAAAAAACAGGGCAAACAACATTAAGCCCACCGCCCATAAAGAAGCTTTGTTATGACTTGTCGTCGAATCCATTTTAGTTCTCTTTATTCAAATTCTCGTTATCGGTTTCATCGGCTTCAAGGCCGTCTGAAAGCATTTCAGCTTCGTTTGTTTCCAAACCGTCTTTCAGGCTGATTTCGATTTCACCATAATTTTCAGGCTGCACGATACGCACCAAGCCTTCTTTAGCCAATTCCAGCAATGCAATAAAATTGACCACCACATATGTCGCGCCCTGCTCCGGCTTAAATAAATCGCTAAACTTGCTGATACCACTTTCGTTCAAGCGACGCAAAATCGCCGTCATCTGCGCGCGCACGGAAATGGTTTCCCGCACCACTTCATGACTGCGCGTATGCTTGGCACGCGACAAAATACCCAACCAAGCCTGCGTTAAATCGGCAACGTACACTTCCGGCAACTTCGCTTCGACCGCGATTTCCAGCGGCAAATACGCCCAAGCAAAATCACGTCCGGCACGCGGCAACGCATCCAAGCCCTGAGCCGCCAGTTTCATCTGTTCGTAAGCCAATAGACGGCGCACCAACTCGGCACGCGGATCCGCCTCTTCATCCTCAACCTCTTCAGGACGC
Source organism: Neisseria sp. P0001.S005 (assembly GCF_051963715.1). Lineage (NCBI taxonomy): Bacteria > Pseudomonadati > Pseudomonadota > Betaproteobacteria > Neisseriales > Neisseriaceae > Neisseria > Neisseria sp. P0001.S005. The sequence continues at coordinate 1,848 of NZ_JBQCTZ010000014.1, forward strand.
GGCAGAAGCAGGCGCGATTTAATTTCAATCAACATCGCCGCCATCAGCAAGTATTCTGCCGCTAAATCAAACTGATACGCTTCCATTTGGGCAATATAGTGCAGATACTGCTCGGTAATCTTCACCATCGGAATATCAAGGACATCGATATTCTGCTTGCGGATGAGGTACAGCAACAAATCCAACGGCCCTTGGAAGCTGCTCAATACCACCTTCAGCGCATCGGGCGGAATAAACAAATCCTGCGGCACATCAGTAACAGGCTGACCGAACACCCACGCAACGGTATGTTCAGACGGCGTTGCAGCAGTGGAAGAAATAAGGTGTTCTGAAGGCATGGTTAAAGGGTCTTTTTCTTTTTAAGTTTAGTAAGAAGTTTCATCAACAAAAGGCCGTCTGAAACAAGGACGACCCGTTTTTAATATAAAAATCAGAGTTTTTTACGATTGATTTGCAGAGAAACAATGGCGACGGCAAAGGTCTGAGCCAAGGCCATACCCAACAGCGGCAGACTGGCGAAAACTGTACCCGCCAGTACCGAGCCAACATCTCGGGACAACACAAAACCATCCCTCGCAAGCATCGCCACTATCAAAGCCAACAGCAGCAAACTTTCGCAGCCGACCAAAAACCAAATCATTTTAACCGAACGGAGTTTGCGCCATTTCATAATACCGGCGTGCAACAGGCTGAATATCACGACGGACAGAAACGGATAAAGAAAAGTGGTGAATGGGCGGTCATAACCGCTTTGCACACACAAATAATCGCCCGGCAGCGTATCGCATTCCATCACATCAAGAAACATCGGATCGACAGCATACATCAATACGCCGAACCATACCGCATAAATCAGACTGGCAATAAAATAGGCTTTGAAAAATCGGCTCTTAACCATCTTCCTCTACCCCTCACTTCCGCCCCGCGATATGCTCCACCGCCGCCTGCGCACAATACAGCCCAAACGAAGCCGTCACCAGCATACTCGCGCCGTAGCCCGCACAGGACAAACCTTGCGGCGCGACATCGGTCGAACACGCTTCGCCGGATTGCGGCGGCGTAATATTCTCGGTTGAATAAACGCAAGGCACGCGCATTTTTTCTTTGGTATCGCGGCTGAAGCCGTAGCGTTTACGCAAGGTGTAGCGCAAGTTGGAAAGCAGCGGATCGTGGGTAACGCGGCTCAAATCGGCGGTTTGGATTAAAGCCGGATTTTTCTGTCCGCCCGCGCCGCCGCTGATAATAAACGGTTGTTTGTGTTGCACAAAATAAGCCGCCATCGCCGCTTTGACACGGATTTGGTCGATGGCGTCGATCACGAAGTCAAAAGGCCGTCTGAAAAGCTCGTCCAGATTGTCTTCGGTAACAAAATCTTCGATTTCCGTCACTTCGCATTGCGGATTGATTTGGGCGATGCGTTCGCGCAAAGCGGTAACTTTTGCCTTACCGAAATCATCGGTCAAAGCGTGCAACTGGCGGTTGACATTCGACTCGGCAACGTTGTCCAAATCAATCAGCGTTAAACGACCGATACCGCTCCTCGCCAAAGCCTCCACCGCCCACGAGCCGACACCTCCGACGCCGACCACGCACACATGCGCACGCGAAAAGCGCGCCAGTGCTTCGTCTCCGTAAAGTCTGGCAATGCCGCCAAAGCGGCGCGAAGAAAGAAAAGCGGCATCCTGCATAAGTAACCTTGTGATATATCAATAAATTAATGAAAAACGCCACAGGCGAATCGGACTGACATTATACTTGAAAGCAGATGGGCTGTTGTACCCGCCCGAAAGAGTTTATAATCGTTTCACATTCAGACAAGTTCTGATTTCATATTAAACGAAAGTGCCGCTACTCGGCGCAAAAGGAGAATAAATATGTACAAACATCTGGTTGTAGCCGTTGACGGTAGCGAGACTTCCCTCAATGCATTGAAACACGCCGCCGAACTGGCAAGCCTCAACAAAGCCCAACTGACTTTGGTTCACGTTGCCAACCCTGCCGAATACATGGCTTTGGCTCCTGAATTCCTGCAACACGAAAGCTATGAAGCCGCCGCAGTGGCTCAAGGTAACGAAGTTTTGGATTTCGCAGAAAAAACAGCGCGTGAAAACGGCGTTGAAAACATCGTGAAACACCTGTTGGTTGCCAACAAAGGCACGCGTGAAATGGCGCAAGACTTGGTTGACTACGCCGACAACAACGGCGCAGACCTGTTGGTACTCGGCACACACGGCCGCACCGGCCTGATGCACCTGCTGATGGGCAGCTTCGCCGAAACCGTAATGCGTCAAAGCCACCTGCCTCTGCTGATTATCCGCAGCAAAGCTGAAGAAGCATAATCAAGCATTTATTTAACATAGCGAAAGGCCGTCTGAATATTTTTCAGACGGCCTTTTTTCATTTCACATTACAGCTTCAGCTTTTATTTCGCCATTTCTTTGAACACTTCGTGTGCCACAGCAATGGTTTCGTCAATCAGCTCAGGCGTATGCGCGGCGGAAACAAAACCGGCTTCGTAAGCTGACGGGCCGAATGCGACATTGCGGTCGAGCATACCGTGGAAGAAATGTTTGAAACCGTCGATATTGGAACGCGCCATGTCGGCATAGTTTTGCGGCGTATGGCTGGCAAAATACAAACCAAACATGCCGCCCACGCTGTCCGCCGTAAATTCAACGCCATGTGCTTTAGCCGCATCGGCAATACCGTTGGCGAGGCGTTGGGTCAGGGCAGTCAGGTTTTCATAGAAGCCTTCGCGCTGAATGATTTCCAGCGTTTTCAAACCGGCGGCGACGGCAATCGGGTTGCCGGACAATGTACCTGCCTGATATACGCCGCCCAACGGGGAAATGCATTCCATAATATCTTTACGGCCGCCGAACGCCGCCAAAGGCATACCGCCGCCAATCACTTTGCCCATGGTGGTCAAATCAGGTTTGATGCCGTGCAAAGATTGCGCGCCGCCCAGCGCCACGCGGAAGCCGGTCATCACTTCGTCGTAAATCAACACGGCACCGTGTTTTTCAGTCAATTCGCGCAAGGCTTTGACAAAGGCTTCAGACGGCCTAACCAGATTCATATTACCGACAAAAGGCTCCAAAATCACACAGGCGATGTCATTGCCGCTTTGGGCAAAGGCTTCTTCCAGTTGGGCGATATTGTTGTATTCGAGTACCAAAGTATGTTTGGTAAAGTCGGCAGGCACACCGGCGGAAGAAGGATTGCCAAACGTCAGCAGACCGCTGCCTGCTTTCACCAACAGGCTGTCGGAATGTCCGTGGTAACAGCCTTCAAATTTGATGATTTTGTCGCGGCCGGTAAAACCGCGTGCCAAACGAATGGCGGTCATCGTTGCTTCTGTACCGGAGCTGACAAGGCGCAGCTGCTCGACAGACGGCATGATTTTGGCGATTTCTTCGGCGATGACGATTTCGCCTTCAGTTGGCGCACCAAACGACAAACCGCCCAATGCTGCTTCGCGCAAGGCTTCAATGACTTCAGGATGGGCATGGCCGACAATCGCAGGGCCCCAAGAGCCGACATAGTCGGTATAACGCGTGCCATTTTCGTCCCAAACATACGCGCCTTCTGCCTTTTTGATGAAGCGCGGCACGCCGCCGACGCTGCCGAATGCGCGTACAGGAGAGTTCACGCCGCCGGGAATAATGGCTTTAGCGCGGTTGAACAAGCTTTCATTACGGTTCATGGTCAATTCTTTCGTAAGAGGTCGTCTGAAAATCGAATCGGTGCCATTTTAACACCAAATCCTTTTCAGACGGCCCAAGCTTCAAAATAAGAATCGGGCGCAAAATCAAAATTATTCTTTAAAAACAAACACTCTATCCACATTTTTCCTGCTTGTGCTATAATCCGCGACCTATTGAAACAATAAAAGAAAAGCATCATGTTACGCGGATTCATACTCAGCCTCGCCCTTTTGTCGTCCTCCTTCGTCCATGCACAACGCAGCCTGCCTGACGATATGGATGTAGCCGTTTTAAAGACTGTCGATTTGCCTTATCTGAAAGTCAGCAAAGGCGGTTTTTCTTGGACGCGCCTGCTGACCTTGGGTATTGTAGACGGCAATGCGGCCAAACTGCAAATCACCCGCTTCACTAAAATTCACGATGAAAACGACCGTTTCATTCCGATGGGCCGCCTGCTGAATCAAACCGGCAAAGCCGTTGCGTTCAAATACAACGAAGAAAGCCGCCTCGTCCGCGAAATCTGGATTTTGACCGACGCCGAAGCCGACAGGTTCATCGAACACGCTAAAAAGCAGAAAAAGGCGGAAGAATAATTTTTCAGACGGCCCGAGTATTTCACAGGCCGTCTGAACCCTTTTACAACAAGCAAATCAATCAAAACAAACCATGAAAAAAGTATTTATCCGCACCTTCGGGTGCCAAATGAACGAGTACGACAGCGAAAAAATGCTGTCCGTCCTCGCCGAAGAACACGGCGGCATCGAACAGGTTACCCAACCTGACGACGCCGACATCATCTTGTTCAACACCTGCTCCGTGCGTGAAAAAGCGCAAGAAAAAGTCTTCTCCGACTTGGGCCGCGTACGTCCGCTCAAAGAAAAAAATCCCGACCTCATCATCGGCGTTGCCGGCTGCGTTGCCTCTCAAGAAGGCGAAAACATCGTCAAACGCGCTCCGTATGTGGACGTGGTTTTCGGTCCGCAAACGCTGCACCGCCTACCCAAACTCATCGTCGACAAAGAAACCACCGGCCTCTCGCAAATCGATATTTCCTTCCCTGAAATCGAGAAATTCGACCACCTTCCGCCTGCGCGCGTAGAAGGCGGCTCGGCTTTCATTTCCATTATGGAAGGCTGTTCCAAATACTGCTCTTACTGCGTCGTCCCTTATACCCGCGGCGAAGAATTCTCCCGCCCGCTCAACGACGTATTGACTGAGATTGCAGGCTTGGCGCAACAAGGTGTTAAAGAAATCAATCTCTTAGGCCAAAACGTCAATGCCTATCGCGGAGAAATGGAAAACGGCGAAATCTGCGACTTTGCCACTTTGTTGCGCATTGTCCACGAAATCCCCGGCATCGAACGCCTGCGCTTTACCACCAGCCATCCGCGCGAATTTACCGACGCGATTATCGAGTGCTACCGCGACCTGCCGAAGCTGGTTTCCCATCTGCACCTGCCGATTCAAAGTGGTTCCGACCGCGTATTGAGCGCGATGAAACGCGGCTACACCGCCTTGGAATACAAATCCATCATCCGCAAACTGCGTGCCATCCGTCCTGATTTGTGCCTCAGCTCCGACTTTATCGTCGGCTTCCCGGGCGAGACCGAGCGCGAGTTCGAGCAAACCTTGAAACTGGTCAAAGACATCGCCTTCGACTTGAGCTTCGTCTTTATTTACAGTCCGCGCCCTGGCACGCCTGCCGCCAACTTGCACGATGACACGCCTCATGAAGAAAAAGTGCGCCGCCTCGAAGCTTTGAACGAAGTCATCGAAGCCGAAACCGCGCGCATCAACCAAACCATGATCGGCACGGTTCAACGCTGCTTGGTTGAAGGTATCTCCAAAAAAGACCCTGACCAACTGCAAGCCCGTACCGCCAACAACCGCGTGGTCAACTTTACCGGTACACCCGACATGATCAACCAAATGATCGATTTGGAAATCACCGAAGCCTACACCTTCTCCCTGAAAGGCAAACCGGTATAAGTACACACAAACAAAGGCCGTCTGAAACTGTTCAGACGGCCTTTATCTTGGCTCGGCTCAGTATCATCTGATTCATTTTTATTACCCGAACAAAAGGCTTTTCAGTATAATACCGCCCGAAAATTCCCTTATCTGTTGAGAAGTTAAGGCTAAAATCCGAGCTTCCGGCAGTTAAACCCGATGATGCCGTCCTTAAACGGCTTTCCCCCAAAGGAATATCTCGAATGAGTTCTTCAAATCAAAGCGTTTTGGAAAGATTGTTCAACCTCAACGCCAATCAGACCAACGTCCGCACGGAAATTATGGCCGGTGTGACAACCTTCCTCGCCATGTGCTACATCATCATCGTCAATCCCCTGATTTTGGGCGAAACCGGCATGGATATGGGCGCAGTATTTGTGGCTACCTGTATCGCCTCCGCCATCGGCTGTTTCGTGATGGGCTTTGTCGGCAACTACCCGATCGCCCTTGCTCCGGGCATGGGTTTGAACGCCTACTTTACCTTTGCCGTCGTCAAAGGCATGGGCGTGGACTGGCGTGTGGCTTTGGGTGCCGTTTTCATTTCAGGCATTATTTTCATCCTGTTCAGCTTCTTTAAAGTGCGCGAAATGCTGGTCAACGCCCTGCCTATGGGCTTGAAAATGTCGATTGCCGCAGGCATCGGCCTCTTCTTGGCATTGATTGCGCTCAAAGGCGCAGGCGTGATTGTGGCCAATCCTGCCACATTGGTCGGTTTGGGCGACATCCACCAGCCTACCGCCCTGCTGGCAATGGCAGGCTTTGTCATGGTGGTTGCACTTGGCCACTTCCGCGTTAAAGGCTCCATCATCATTACCATTCTGACACTGACCGCCATCTCCACCATCTTGGGCTTGAGCGAGTTCAAAGGCGTGGTCGGCGAAGTTCCGAGCATTGCGCCAACCTTCATGCAGATGGACTTCAAAGGCTTGTTCACCGTCAGCATGGTCAGCGTGATTTTTGTATTCTTCCTGGTTGACCTGTTTGACTCTACCGGCACATTGGTCGGCGTTTCCCACCGCGCAGGCCTGTTGCAAGACGGCAAACTGCCGCGTTTGAAACGCGCCCTGCTTGCCGACTCTACCGCCATTATCGCCGGCGCTGCCTTGGGTACTTCTTCCACTACCCCTTACGTTGAAAGCGCGGCAGGCGTTTCTGCCGGCGGCCGCACCGGCCTGACTGCCGTTACTGTCGGCGTACTGATGCTGGCCTGTCTGATTTTCTCCCCGCTGGTTCAAAGCATTCCTGCATTCGCTACCGCACCCGCCCTGCTCTATGTTGGCGCACAAATGTTGCGCAGCGCGCGCGAAATCGATTGGGACGACATGACCGAAGCCGCACCGGCATTCCTGACCATTGTCTTCATGCCGTTTACCTACTCGATTGCCGACGGTATTGCGTTCGGCTTTATCAGCTACGCACTCATCAAACTCTTGTGCAACCGCACCCAAGACGTACCGCCTATGGTATGGATTGTCGCCGTGTTGTGGGCATTGAAATTCTGGTTCTTAGGTTAAACCACTCAAAAGAAAAGGCCGTCTGAAAACTTTTCAGACGGCCTGTTTTATTTTATCCAGCGTTTAAAGCTGTCGGTAAAAAATTATTTTTTCACTTTTTTAGCAGCTGGTTTAGCGGCAGCTTTCGCGCCTTTGTCCAATGCGCAGAAGCGGGTAACGATTTGATCAACCACTTCTTGTTTGCCGTTTACTTCGGTAGTACCGCGGATAGTCAGCATGTTGCCGTCAACTTTGTCTACGTTGGCTGCAGTGGCTGCTTCAGCAACCCAAGCAACATTACCGCCCCAAAATGCGTTTACATCTTTGCTGCTGTCAGTGATACGGAACAGGTTTTCAGTTAATTGACCTTTGTATTTTACTTGGGCGGCAACAACTTCGTTGCCTTTGAAGCCGTACATTACGCTCAGAGGTTCTTTGCCGTCTTTACCGCATTTGTAGTGAACTTCTTTAGTACCGTCGATAGAGTCTACTTTCAAAGTATTAGGTACTGGAGCTTGAGCTTGTTGAGCTTGGGCTTGAGTTTGTTGTTGCGCAGTAGGCGCAGCTTTGGTTTCAGGTTTGGCTTTAGAACCGCTGCTACATGCAGTCAGGGCAACAGCCGCCAAAACGGTAGGAACGATTAATTTAACATTCATATTCATAATTGACTCCCAAATGGTTTCAATAAAAACCGGCAAATGCCGTGACATTTACACATTAACAGAGATATTCCGTCTTGTCTTTATCTCAGACGGCATTTTTCAAGAAAAGTTCAAATAAATATTTTTATTTTCTGAAATCAAGAAATTATAAATATGAAATCATGTAAATTCAGGTTTGGGAATTTTTAAGATGAATACTGTTGTCAATAAATTGGGTTTTGACAATGGTAAAATGAGATTGAAAAGCGCATATAGACAACAAAAAGCCTGAGCAATTTATTTTACACACTTCTGCCTTTGGATTTACTGAGCGTTTCAGACGGCCATAAAACATACACAGCAAATACAATAAAAAAACGCAATCCGAAACAGATTGCGTTTTTTTGAAAACTGGCACGCCCACGGGGAATCGAACCCCGGTTACCGCCGTGAAAGGGCGATGTCCTAACCGCTAGACGATGGGCGCAGATAAATCTTGTGGCGCACCCGGAGCGATTCGAACGCCCGACCCTCTGGTTCGTAGCCAGATACTCTATCCAACTGAGCTACGGGTGCATCCTTATCACTTCGCTAGTGCGTTGTGAATCAAGAAGACCGAATAATATAGGCTTTGCCGAAACCTGTCTACTCTTTTCGCAGATATTTTTTATATTTTCAATTAACTGATTGAAATTAAAAAATATAAAATTAACGTAAAATCCCTACTCCTGACAAATCCTGCGCCATTTTAGCGGCGGAGTTATCGGTCATACCGCCGACAAAATCCAAAATTTTCATATAGGCCTGATACAGACTGTCTTCAGGAAGAATCGGATTGTGCTTTTTCAATAATTCCAACGCCAAAGACTGACGTGTTGCCAGCTGTTTTTCAGCAATCAGGGCATACGCGGCAGGGACGAGTAAATCTAAGATAGATCCTAAACATGGGAATGTAGCAATTTCGGTCAAGAGCTTGGTGTGATGGCGGAAAATCCGTGTTTGCGCCAAATCTTTTGCTTTTGCCAAAGTGTTTTGCACTTGCGGGCTACACAACGCAAGCAAGTCTTTGCCTTTGAATGTTCCGTCCAACAAATCGGACTGATGCAGCATAAAGGTTTGCGCGACATCATCAATCGCCTTGCCGATCGCAATGCCGCGTAACATGGCGCAACGCTGACGGCTGGAGCTGGCGTGCCATGCACTTTCGGCAAAGGTCAGCTCGGACAAAATACTTTCCACTTCCGTATCCGTGAGCAAATCCAATTCGACGGCATCTTCCAAGTCCAGCAAGGCATAGCAAATATCGTCGGCAGCCTCCATCAAATAAGACAAAGGATGGCGCGCCCAGCTGTCTACTCCTGCGGAAACCAGCCCCAATTCGTCGGCAACTTGACGGATAAACGGCAACTCGGTTTGATAAATATTGAATTTCTTTCTGCCGTTCGGATGTTGCGTTGTCCACGGATACTTCAGCAATGCGCCGATGGCTGCCGCAGTCAGGCGCATTCCGCCCGCCTCCGGATACATTTCAAGGCTGGCAACGATACGCAGGCTATGCGCATTGCCTTCATAAGTTTGAATATCATTGCGTTCCGCTTCGTTTAATGTGTTCAGATAAATTTGATGTTCAGGCCGTCTGAACCAATCGCGCAAAGCATCTTCGCCGGTATGGCCAAACGGCGGATTGCCCAAATCATGCGCCAAACAGGCAACCTGCACCACGGCACCAATATCGCTGGGCGTATTGCCCTGCGGCAGAAAACCGCCGTTGTGCAACATCACGCCCACGCGGTTACCCAAGCTCCTGCCCACGCTGGCAACTTCAACGCTGTGCGTCAGACGGTTGTGCGTCAAGTCATGTTGCGCCAGCGGATGCACTTGCGTTTTACGGCCAAGGCGACGGAAGGCTCCGGAGAAAACAACCCGGTCGTAGTCGATGTGAAAATCCGTACGCAAAGCATCGGCACCTTCCTGCGTCGAAGGGGTAACGGTCGGCACGATTTCGCCGTTTTTGGTACGGAAGCGTTGGGTGGACAATAAGTTTTGCCAATTCATTCGGATGGTCATAAAGGTTCCTCAAGCAAAGTAAAGGCCGTCTGAAACATATTCAGACGGCCTTATGCTTATTTACCGCGCATCAATTCAAAGAAATCGTCGTTATTTTTAGAGTCTTTGAGTTTACCCACCAAAAACTCGGTTGCTTCGATTTCGTCCATAGGATGCAAGAATTTGCGCAAGAGCCACATACGTTGCAACTGATCGTTCGGCACCAGCAATTCTTCGCGGCGCGTACCGGATTTATTGATGCTGATGGCCGGAAACAGGCGTTTTTCTGCCATGCGGCGGTCAAGGTGCAATTCCATATTACCCGTGCCTTTGAACTCTTCGTAAATCACATCGTCCATGCGGCTGCCGGTTTCAACAAGTGCCGTCGCAATAATGGTAAGCGAACCGCCCTCTTCCACATTACGCGCTGCGCCGAAAAAGCGTTTCGGACGGTGCAAAGCGTTGGCATCGACACCGCCGGTCAGAATTTTGCCCGAAGTCGGCACAACGGTATTGTAGGCGCGTGCCAAACGGGTAATCGAATCCAGCAGAATCACCACGTCTTTTTTGTGTTCGACCATGCGTTTGGCTTTTTCAATCACCATCTCGGCCACTTGTACATGGCGTTGCGCAGGCTCGTCAAACGTAGAGGAAACCACTTCGCCGCGTACAGAACGGCTCATTTCGGTCACTTCTTCCGGACGCTCGTCAATCAACAGGACAATCAGCTCAACATCGGGATAATTGGCGGTAATGGCATGAGCAATGTTTTGCAACATCACGGTTTTACCGGTTTTAGGCGGCGCAACCAACAATGCACGTTGGCCTTTACCAATTGGGGAAACCAAGTCGATGGCGCGGCCGGTCAGATTTTCTTCGGCTTTGATGTCGCGCTCAAGCTTGAATTGTTCGGTTGGAAATAAAGGCGTGAGGTTTTCAAAGAGGATTTTGTGTTTGCAGACTTCGGGCTGATCGCCGTTGATGGTATCGAGGCGGACAAGCGCGAAATAACGCTCGTTGTCTTTAGGCACGCGCACGCTGCCTTCGATGGTGTCGCCGGTGTGCAGATTGAAGCGGCGGATTTGCGTTGGCGAAACATAAATATCGTCAGGGCCGGCAAGGTAAGAAGTATCTGCGCTGCGCAAGAAACCGAAGCCGTCGGGCAGGATTTCGAGTGTACCGGAGCAGGTGAAGCTGACATTCTGCTTCATCATCTGGCGGACGATGGCAAAAACGAGGTCTTGTTTGCGGAAACGGTTGGCGTTTTCAATGCCATGTTCTTCTGCCATTTCCAAGAGTTTGGAAATGTGGAGGGTTTGGAGTTCTGAAACGTGCATAGTATTGATATATTTTGAATGGTATCAGAGAGATGGCACAAAGGCCGTCTGAAAGTATGAAATCGTGCCGCAGGATACGGTAGATTTTTGAGAAAGTTGAATTTTAGGCAGTTGGAGGCAGGGTGTCAAATTTTTAAATCGAACACTAAGGCCGTAACTTAGTCTTATTCTTCAATAAGATTACGGCTGGAAGTAACGTGGCAACCGCAATCTTATTATCAAAAATCCGAGTATTTGCCCAACTTCAGATGGCCTTCTGCCCGTACCGCATCAGCGTCATGCCGCCGACTGCCGCTGCACAACCTGCAACCAGCGAAATATGCAAAGGTTCGCCCAAAAACCACGCCGAAGACAGCACACCGAAAATCGGCACAAGCGTAATATACGCCGCCGCGCTGCCTGCGCCCAAAGTCTTCACGCCTTCAAAATACCACGCGTAAGCCAATACCGTCGCGCCGATGACCAGCCACGCCAAGGCCGTCCAGCCGCGCCCATCCATTGCCGCTATCGCCTCAAACGGCAATCCGTCCGTCCACAACGCCACCGCCGACAACATCAACGCGCCGATGAACGAAGTTGCCGTCGTTACCGTCAGCGCATCTATCCCGCGCAAAACCGCGCGACCGATTAAGGTATAAGCCGCCCAACAGACCACGCAGCCGAAAATCAGCCACTCCCCCGCCTTGATGCCGCCCGATAACACTGTCAACGGCTGCCCTTGCGTTACCACCATAATGGCACCACAGACCGCCAGCAGCATGCCCGCCAAAATCTTCGCATTTAAACGCTCGCCGAAAAACCAAGTCGCCAACAGCAGCGTCAATACCGGATTCACTGCCACAACCACCGCCGCCTTGCCTGCCGGCATAGTCTGCAAACCCAGCATAAAAAACACCGCATAGCCGCATACTCCGACGGAAGCGGCTGCAGTCAAGCCCAGCCATTGCCGCGCCGACAAAGCCGCCAAAGTCGCAAACCTGCTGCGCGCAAACAACCAGCCCAACAACAAAACCGAAGCCAGTACAAACCGAACCGCCCCGCCCGTCAGCGGCGGCAGCGACTGCCCCAGCATCCGCCCCATCGGCCAAGACGCGCCCCACAACACCGCCATTCCCAGCAGTTTCAAATGTACGGAATAACGTTCCATCTCAATCCTTTATCAACAAAGGCCGTCTGAAAACCGAATTTCAAGTTTTCAGACGACCTTCCAATATCGCTGTTGCAAACAGATTACTTGGGCTGCCAAGAATCTTTCAGCGTAACCGTGCGGTTGAACACGGGCTGCTCGGGGCTGTGGTCTTTGCGGTCGGTCACAAAATAGCCCAGACGCTCAAACTGCCAACGGCTTTCGGCGGGCAGGTTTTTGGCTGCGGGTTCGGCGTAGGCGGTGATTTCTTTGACGGACTCGGGGTTGAGGAAATCGGTAAACGGCAGGTATTCGCCGTCTTCGCCGCGCACGGCATCGGGACGCTCGACGGTAAAGAGGCGGTCGTACAGGCGGACTTTGATTTCTGCTGCGTGTTCGGCAGACACCCAGTGAATCACGCCTTTGACTTTGCGGCCTTCTGGATTTTTGCCCAAGGTATCGTGGTCGATGCTGCATTTGAGTTCAACCACATTGCCTGCCTCGTCTTTTACTACTTCATCGCATTTGATGACATAGCCGTGGCGCAAACGCACTTCGCCGCCGGGAATCAGGCGTTTGAAACCTTTAGGCGGATTTTCGGCAAAGTCGTCAGCTTCGATGTAGATGGTTTGTGAAATAGGTACTTCGCGATCGCCCATTTCTTCGTGGTTCGGATGGAACGCGGCGCGGCGGCTTTGGGTTTTGCCTGCTTCAAAGTTGGTCAGCGTGACTTTGAGCGGGTTCAAAACCGCCATCAGGCGTGGAGCAGAGTTTTCCAGCTCTTCGCGAATCGCGCCTTCCAACACGCTCATGTCGACGATGTTTTCAGATTTGGAAATACCGGCGCGTTTGGCAAACAGGCGCAGACCTTCGGGCGTGTAACCACGGCGGCGCATACCAGAAATGGTCGGCATACGCGGATCATCCCAGCCTGCAACGTGGCCGTCTGAAACCAGTTGGTTCAGCTTGCGTTTGGACGTGATGGAATACAGAAGCTCCAAACGGGAAAATTCGTATTGGCGCGGGCGGGTGACGTGCGGCGCGGGGATGTTGTCCAACACCCAGTCGTACAGCGGGCGGTGGGCTTCAAATTCGAGCGTACACAAGGAATGCGTGATGCCTTCGATGGCATCGGAAATGCAATGCGTGTAGTCGTACATCGGGTAGATGCACCATTTGTCGCCGGTGTTGTGGTGATGGGCGCGGCGGATGCGGTAGATGACGGGGTCGCGCATATTGATGTTGCCTGAAGCCATGTCGATTTTCAGGCGCAGGGTTTTGCTGCCGTCGGGGAACTCGCCGTTTTTCATGCGTGTGAACAGGTCGAGGTTTTCTTCGACGCTGCGGTCGCGGTAAGGACTGTTTTTACCCGCTTCGGTCAATGTGCCGCGGTATTCGCGCATTTCTTCGGGCGTCAAATCATCGACATACGCTTTGCCATCTTTGATCAAACCGACGGCGTAGTCGTAAAGCTGGTCGAAATAATTGGAAGCGAAACGCGGCTCACCCGCCCAATGGAAACCCAACCACTCGACGTCTTCTTTGATGGCGTTGACGTATTCGTCGTTTTCTTTTTCAGGATTGGTATCGTCGAAACGCAGGTTGCACAAGCCGTCGTAAATATATGCCAAACCGAAGTTCAGGCAGATGGATTTGGCGTGACCGATGTGCAAATAGCCATTCGGCTCGGGCGGGAAACGGGTTTGGATGGCTGTATGTTTACCGCTTTTGAGGTCTTCTTCGATAATGGTGCGGATGAAATGGTTGTCCGCGAATTGGTCTTTATTCAACATAATATTTCTTTGATGGGAAAATGATTTTCTGTTTTCAGACGGCCTGAACATTCAATCAGGCCGTCTGAAAGGAATGGAATGATGGCTCAATTGTACCCGACTTGGCTACTTTGATACAGGGTCGGCAACCTGCCACGCTACGCCGCGCTCGTTTAGGGTTTTCTGCATGGCGACGGATGGTGTGCGGTCGGTAAACAGCTTATCGAATGCGCCGATATCGCCCAGCCTGACCAAGGCATTGCTGTTGAATTTGCTGTGATCGACGCCAAGATAGCGCACGCGGGCATTGTTCACCATTGCCTGCATCACGCTGACTTCCTTGTAATCGTCATCCAAAAGCGAGCCATCGTTTTCTATGCCGTGGGTACTCATGATGGCATAGTCGACTTTGAATTGGTTGATAAAATCGACGGTCGCCACGCCGGTAATACCACCGTCCAAGGGGCGGACCACCCCGGAAGCGATGATGACCGTGTAATCGGTACGCGCCGCAGTGATGGAGGCGGCGTAAATATTGTTGGTGATAATCCGCAGGTTTTTACGCTGTCTGACCAATTCGGCGGCAACGGCTTCCATGGTGGTGCCGATGCTGATAAACAGCGAGGCATTGTCGGGAATGGTGGAAGCAATCAGTCGGGCAAGGGCGTTTTTTTCCTGCTGCTGATGGTTGCGCCGCTCCTGCCCTGCCGTTACAACTGAAACATCGCCCAAAGATGCGCCGCCGTGATAGCGTTTGAGCTGTCCGGTCTCGCTTAACTCTTGCACATCGCGGCGTATGGTTTGCGGTGTCACATCCAAATTCGCCGCCAACTCTTCCACCGTCATAAAGTTATGTTCGCGGACAAGGGTGAGGATATGTTCGTGTCTTTGGATTTTTGGTTTCATGGCGTTTCGTTTTATAGGGATAAACCAATGGCCGTCTGAATATTTCAGACGGCCTTGTTATTGTCAAACCGATTACATCTCGAGTTTCTGTTCCAAGCGTTCCATACACGCGCCCAAATGGCGGCGCATGACTTTGGTCACACGGTTGCGCTTGCCTGCCAGCAACAAATCGAGGATTTCCCGGTGTTCATGGTGTGAATTGGAATCGATGTTGCGCTTTTCTTTGCGAAGCGGGTCGGAAACGGCCACAATCAATGAAGAGCGCGCACACAAGGTATTCATGATTTCAAACAGGACATCATTATCCAACAGCCGCGCCAATTCGACATGGAAGGCATTGGACAGGCGGTTCCAACCCACGCGGTCGCCGCTTTCGGAGGCTGCGCCCTCTTGCTCAATCATGGCGTAAAGCGGTTGCAGACGCGTTTCCAAATCAGGCATATCAATGAGGACGCTCAAAATCATGCTTTCCATTTCGATACGCGTGTTGAACACGTCTTTCATTTCTTTCAAGTCCGGCACATGGACAAATGCGCCGCGGTTGGGCTGCAAATCGACAATTTTGTCGTGCGCCAAAAGCGACAATGCGCCACGCACGGTATTACGCGAGCAAACCATTTGTCGGCAAAGCTCGGACTCGGTCAGTTTTTTGCCCGGCAACAGCAGATGGTCGGTAATGCCGTCCAAAATCAATGCGTACACGCGGAAGAGTTCGGAATCGTGACGCTCTTCCAAAATAAGCGATGAAGTTGCAGGCGCAACGTTGGTATTATTTTCGTAATCCATAATGTTTCCCCAGTATCCGTATTAAGGCACAAGCGTTTACAAACCTGCAGCTTTCGGGGGTGTTTAAAATATAATTAAAAATTGTTGACAATGTTAAACGAAACTTGCACAATGAGATCAACAAGCCAAGTTATAAAGGCTGATAGAGAGAGAAGAAAAAGGAATAAAAAGCAAGCAGATATATTCATGTTAATGCGTGAATATATCTGCTTTTTTTGTGGGTAGTCGGTTCACGCTCCGACACGCCCACCCTGAAACCGTCCTATTCTGTTTCGACGATCTCGAAGCTGTGGCTCATTTTTGCCGCTTTGCCCAGCATAATCGATGCGGAGCAATATTTTTCGGCAGACATCTGTACGGCGCGTTCAATCGCGCTTTCTTGCAAATCCCGACCATACACTTTGAAATGGATATGGATTTCGGTAAACACGCGCGGCGCGGTGTCGGCGCGTTTGGCAGTCACTTCGGCACGGCAGTCGGTGATTTTTTGGCGTTGTTTCTCGGCAATCATCACGACATCGATGCTGGAGCAGCCTGCTACACCCAACAACAACATTTCCATCGGGCTGGGGCCGCGTTTGACTTCGCCTTCAGCCGCCGCGCCTTCCATCACAACGCTGTGTCCGTTTGCCGTTGTACCGACGAAGCACATTCCGTCTATCCATTTTGAGGTAACTTGCATGGTGTCTTTTTTATCCGTAAAAGCATTAATCCGATATTGTAAACAATTTCAAATGATAAACCTAGTCAGGCCGTCTGAAAAATACAATCAATTACAATCGGACTAAACGCATCATTCGTCCTGATACGCCCAGTGGTTGACCGGCCCGTGCCCTGCCCCGATGCCCAAAGGATGGGAAATGGCGGCGGCAATATAGTTTTTTGCCGTTTGAACCGCCTCAGGCACGCTAAACCCTTTTGCCAACTCGGCAGTAATACAGGCGGAAAACGTGCAGCCCGTGCCATGCGTATGCGGCGTTGGGAAACGTTTGCTGTTCAGCTCAATGGTTTCGTATGGCGTAAACAGCCAGTCGGTGCAATATTCGCTTTGGCTGTCGGCAAGATGGCCGCCTTTAATCACCACATTTTTCACGCCCCAATCCTGAAGAATTTTGGCGGCGCGTTCCGCATCTTGGCGGTTTTCAATATTAATACCCGTCAAAGCCTGCGCTTCGGGCAGATTGGGGGTCAAGACGTCCGTATGCGGCAGCAGCAGGCGTTTCATGGCTTCGACGGCCGAGTTTTCCAACAACGGCGCACCGCCTTTAGCAATCATGACCGGATCCAATACGCGTTTACCGAAGTCGCATTCGGCGGTTTGTTCCGCCACGCATTCGATGATTTCCGCCGTACCCAGCATGCCGATTTTATAAGCACGGATTTGAAAATCCTCCTGAATCGCGGCAATTTGCGCGGCAATTATGTCGGTCGGTATCGGATGCACTGCCGATACGCCCAAAGTATTTTGTGCGGTAACCGCGGTCAGTACGCTGGTGCCGAACACGCCGCGCATCTGAAATGTCTTCAAATCCGCCTGTATGCCTGCGCCGCCGCCGGAATCTGAGCCAGCAATCGTCAACGTTTGAATAAAAAGTTCGTCCATCGTGTCCTCCTGTTTTTCAGACGGCCTTTTGCTTATCGTTATGGAAAGCCGTTTGGTTTTATCCGCAAGCAAAGGCATTCGCCGTCTATCTTTCCGAATGCCTTATCCGTTGTTTTACCAAAAACAAATGTATGTTCTCGGGCGAAATATCTTAACAAACAAAAGGCCATCTGAAAACTATTTTCATTTTCAGACAGCCTGTTCAATTTTAAACCTATTCAGGCTTAAT
The DNA here is from genome assembly GCF_051963715.1 of Neisseria sp. P0001.S005. NCBI lineage: Bacteria > Pseudomonadati > Pseudomonadota > Betaproteobacteria > Neisseriales > Neisseriaceae > Neisseria > Neisseria sp. P0001.S005. The sequence goes on from NZ_JBQCTZ010000014.1 coordinate 19,504, forward strand.
CTTCGTATGCGTCAATCGGCAAGCAGGAGCAAATCAGATTGCGGTCGCCATACACTTCATCTACACGTTTGACGCTCGGCCAGAATTTGTGTTCGCGGACGAACGGCAATGGGAAGACAGCTTCTTCGCGGGAGTACGGATGCGTCCATTCGCCGGTTACGTCGGATGCAGTGTGCGGAGCGTTGACCAGCGGATTGTCTTCTTTCGGCCATTCGCCGCGCTCGACTTTCAGCACTTCCTGTTTGATTTGTTTCAAGGCGGCGATGAAGCGGTCGAGCTCGGCTTTGCTTTCGCTCTCGGTCGGCTCAATCATCAGCGTACCGGCAACAGGGAAGGAAACCGTCGGCGCGTGGAAGCCATAGTCCATCAGGCGTTTGGCGATGTCGGTTTCGGTGATGCCGCTTTCGGCTTTGAGCGGACGCAAATCAACGATACATTCGTGCGCGACGCGTCCGTTTTTGCCTGTATACAGGATCGGATAGTCTTCGCTCAGGCGTTTGGCAACGTAGTTGGCGTTGAGCAATGCCCAGCGTGTCGCCTGCTCCATGCCTTGTTTGCCCATCATGGTCAGGTACATCCAGGTAATCGGCAGGATGGACGCTGAACCGAAGGCCGCAGCAGCAACGGCGGTTTGGTCGGCACTGGCGCTGTGGGTGTCGGTCAAAGCGTGTCCCGGTGCAAACGGGGCAAGGTGGGCTTTCAAACCGATAGGGCCGACGCCCGGACCGCCGCCGCCGTGAGGGATACAGAAGGTTTTGTGCAGGTTCATGTGCAACACGTCCGCGCCGACTTCGGCAGGCTGCATGATGCCGATTTGGGCGTTGAGGTTGGCGCCGTCCATATAAACCTGTCCGCCGTTTTCATGGATGATGCGGCAGATGTCGCGGATGCCTTCTTCGTACACGCCGTGGGTGGACGGGTAAGTAATCATGATGGCGGACAAAGCGTCGCGGTATTGCTCGGCTTTGGCTTTCAAATCGTCGATGTTGACGTTGCCGTGTTCGTCGGTGTCGACAACGACGACTTTCAAACCGAGCATGGCCGCAGTCGCAGGGTTGGTACCGTGGGCTGATTTTGGAATCAGACAGATGTTGCGGTGTCCCTCGCCGTTGGCTTCTTGGTAACGGCGGATGGAGAGCATGCCGCTATATTCGCCCTGTGCGCCGGAGTTAGGCTGGAAGGAAATCGCGTCAAAGCCGGTGATGGCTTTCAGGCTGTTTTCCATATCGGCAAGCAATTCGCGATAGCCGGCGGTTTGCGCTTCGGGAGCGTAAGGATGGATGTCGGTGAACTCAGCCCAAGTAATCGGCAACATTTCCGCAGTCGCGTTGAGTTTCATGGTGCAGCTGCCCAATGAAATCATGCTGCGGTTCATCGCCAAGTCGCGGTCTTCGAGTTTTTTCAGGTAGCGCAACATTTCGTGTTCGGTGTGGTAACTGTTGAACACAGGATGTTGCAGAATGTCGTCCTGACGCAGCAATTCGGCATTCAGACGACCTTTGACATCATCGGCAAATGTGAATGTATCTTTGCCGGTAAATGCGCGGTACAAATCGACCAAATCTTCGTATGCCGACGTTTCATGGAACGCAGCCGCAACTTGAGTATCGTTGACGCGGCGCAGGTTGTAACCCGATTTCAAAGCAGCGGCAAACACTTGGTCTGCTTTCTCTTTGCTGCCGAAATCAACGGTAATGGTATCAAAGAAGACTTTGTGAACCACATTCAGGCCGTCTGAAACCAGCGCATCGGCAAAGGCAGAAGCCAGCGCATGAATGCGGTTGGCAATGCGTTTCACGCCTTCAGGGCCGTGGTAAACGGCATACATACCGGCCAAGTTTGCCAGCAATGCTTGTGCGGTACAAATATTGGATGTCGCTTTTTCGCGGCGGATGTGTTGCTCGCGTGTGGACAACGCCATGCGCAGCGCGGGTTTACCCGATGCGTCTTTGGATACGCCGATGATGCGGCCCGGAGCGGAACGTTTGAACTCGTCTTTAAACGCGAAATAAGCAGCGTGCGGACCACCAAAGCCCATCGGCACACCGAAGCGTTGGGTGTTGCCCAAAGCAATATCTGCGCCTAACTCGGCAGGGGATTTCAGCAAGACCAAGCTCATGATGTCGGCGGCAACGGCCACAATTGTGCCTTTGGCTTTCAGACGGCCGATAACGTCCTGCAAGTCTTGCACGTCGCCGTCTTTGCCGACGTATTGGAGCAGCGCGCCGAAGTATTCGCCTTCATCCGCTTGGGCAAAATCGCCGACCACCAGTTCAAAGCCGAAATATTTGGCACGGGTTTTCATCACGTCTAAAGTTTGCGGATACACGCGCGCATCCACAAAGAAACGCTCGGATTTCACTTTGCCCACGCGGTGCGCCATCGCCATCGCTTCAGCGGCGGCAGTTGCCTCGTCCAACAAAGACGCGCCTGCCACAGGGAAACCGGTCAAATCGATACACACTTGTTGGAAGTTCAACAAAGCTTCCAAACGGCCCTGGGCAATTTCCGCCTGATACGGGGTGTAGGCAGTGTACCAACCCGGATTTTCCAATACGTTGCGCAAAATCACGTTCGGCACGCGTGTCGGGTAATAGCCCAAGCCGATATAGGACTTGTTGATCACGTTTTTAGACGCGATGCCTTTCAATTTCGCCAACGCGTCCGCCTCGGTCAAAGCTTCGGGCAAATCGAGTTCGGACGGCATACGGATGCTTTGCGGCACGGTATTGCCGACAAAATCATCCATGCTCTTCTCGCCGAGCGCTTCCAAAAGCGCAGCCTCGTCGCCAAAGCTCAAATGGCGCGCGGCAAATTCGTTCGGGTTGAACAATTCAGATAGTTTCATTTCTACTCCTTGCGGTGTTATCGATATCAACACTGTTTTTTCTTGCAGATGTTGTTTCAGACGGCCTCCGCCCACTTTGGACGACATGCCAATATTTCCCTATAAACCGGACAGGTTTCCACATGCGCGCCGGGCAGGTAGCCGGTACTCATCAGAAATTCGCCGATGATTTCGCCGCCGACAAATTTGAAATGTTTTTTAAACAGCTTCACCCATTCAGCCTTGTCGAACGGATGGTGTGCATCCAGCCAGTTTTTGAATGAGCCGTATTCTTGCTGTATTTGTTTGATTTGTCGCGCGTTATAAATGGCTGCGTTGATTTTCAGGCGGTTGCGGACGATGCCTGCGTCGGCAAGCAGCCGCTCAATATCGGCTTCGTCAAATGCGGCGACCGTCTCGATATCGAAACCTTTAAATGCCGTCTGAAATGCCTGCTGCTTCTTCAACATCAGCGTCCAGCTCAAACCCGCCTGATTGATTTCCAACACCAGCCGCTCAAACAATTCATTGTCGTCCTCAATCGGAAAACCGTATTGCGTGTCGTGATAATGTTGGTTGGGGTTGTCCGTATCGTCGGGTAGCGTGGCGACAAATTCGCAGTAATTCATGTTTATTGAGGAAAATTGAAACAAAGGCCGTCTGAAAGTATTTTCAGACGACCTAAGACCTGCACCATCAAACAGGCGCAAAACCTGTTTGGATGTTTGCAAAAATTAAGCTACTTCGCCTGCGTATTGTTCGGCAGTCAGCAGACCGTCGTAATCGGCAGGGTTGGCAGGTTTGATTTTGAAGAACCAGCCTGCGCCGTAAGGGTCGCTGTTGGCAGTTTCCGGCGCGCTGGGCAAATCTTCGTTGACGGCAACGACTTCGCCTGCAATCGGCGCGTACACGTCAGATGCGGCTTTTACAGACTCAACCACACCGGCTTGCTCTTCGGCAGCCAGGTTTGCGCCGACTTCTGGCAGCTCGACAAACACGATGTCGCCCAACAGCTCTTGCGCGTGATGGGTAATGCCGACGGTGATGGTACCGTCTTCTTCAAGGCGCAGCCATTCGTGGCTGGCAACGTATTTCAGTTCGGCTGGGATGTTGCTCATGGTTTGATACTCCATTGATAGGGGGTTATTTTCAGACGGCATCTGCACAACTTAGCGTGCGCAGATACCTCGTGCGATTAATTCTTCCAAGCGTCCGTAATGGACGGCAATCATATTGTTTTTATCTTGTTCCAATTTTTGCTTTTGGGCGGAAGGAAGTTTAGGGGATGCAGAATAATCCAAATATGCTTCGTTTATCTTGCGCTTGTTACTTGCCATTACGCCACTTGCGCGGAATACAACGATTCCTTGTTTGGAACTCATATTGTCTGCAACGGCAACCTTCAGGCCTTTGCTGCGGTAATCTGCACAAATGCTTGTAACAGCCGATACTTTATCCACTTCAACTGTTCCCGCATAACGGCTGAACGCAAACAGGGTAAATGATTTTGCTTGCGACAATGATTTCAGGTCAGAAGCACGGCTTCTACCCTTATTATCTTGCACGGCAATACTCAAATCATCATTCATGCGGATAATATCAAGAGCATATTCCCCGTCTATCGTCACCTCGCCGGCAATCTTTCCATTGCCGCCAACGGTTTTCATAAATGTTGCAGTACGGGATTTTCCTTCTGTATCGAAAAACATCAATCCGCGCTCGCCGGCAGACGAAGCGCAAGCCGATAACATCAATAACAACAATAAACTGCCAAAGGTTGCTTTCATAGGAAACAACAATTCCTTAAAACCTGCTTTCAGACGGCCTTTAACAAATAAAGGCCGTCTGAATCGATATTAATCAAACTGTTTTTGACCGTTGCGGACGAATGGCAGCTTCAGTACACGCACGTCCACTTCTTTTCCGCGCATCAACACTTTGGCGGTATCGCCGTCAAAGTCTTTCGGTACGCGCGCGATGGCGATGGATTGTTTCAGGCTTGGAGAGAATACGCCGCTAGTGGTTTCGCCTTTGCCTTTGTCGGTCAACACTTCCATATGCGCGCGCAGGATGCCGCCTTTTTCGAGCAACAGGCCGACCTGTTTGACGGCAACGCCTTTTTCTTTCAATGCCAGCAAGGCGGCTTTACCGACAAAGTCGCGGCTTTCGTCTTTCAAGTCAACCGTCCAACCCATGCCTGCTTCGAGCGGGCTGGTATTGTCGTCCATATCGTTGCCGTAGAGGTTCATACCGGCTTCCATGCGCAGGGTGTCGCGTGCGCCGAGGCCGCAAGGCTGTACGCCTGCTGCTTGCAGGGCTTTGAAGAATGCGACGGCTTCGGTGCCGGGCAGGATGACTTCGACGCCGTCTTCGCCGGTGTAGCCGGTGCGGGCAACAAACCAGTCGTTGCCCAAGTCTGCACCTTGGAACGGTTTGAGGCCGTGAATCACGTCCGCCCATTCAGGTTTGACGGTCAGGAGTTTTTCGATGGCTTTCGGGCCTTGTACGGCAAGCATACCGAGGTCGTAGCGCGGGTTGAAGGCGATGCCGAATTCTTGTCCGACTTTGTGGAACTGGGCGGTGTCTTTTTCGCGGGTCGCGCCGTTGGACACGATGCGGTATTGGGTTTCGGCCTCGTTGGTGCGGTAAACGATCAAGTCGTCAATCACACCGCCGTTGTCGTTGAGCAGCGCGGAATAAAGGGCTTTGCCGACAAAAGCGAGTTTGGCGACATCGTTGGCAATCAATTTGCGGAAAAAGGCTTTGGCATTTGCGCCTGCTACGTCGGTAACGAGCATATGGGATACGTCAAACATACCGGCGTCGGTGCGCACGGCTTCGTGTTCGGCGATTTGTGAACCATAATGGATGGGCAGCTCCCAGCCGGCAAAATCTACCAGCTTCGCGCCTGCATCTTGATGGGCTTGATGAAATGGGGTGGTTTTCAGAGCAGTCATTCTCAAATTTCTCCGGATTTTTTGTTCAGATGCCGCCCGCGCACCTATGCGCGGATGACCCTATCTGTCCTTGAACCTGAGATTTTCGGCCGTATCCGCATGATGCAAACCAGTCTGCTCACTGTTTTGCGCGGTTGTCTGAATGGTGGTTCAGACGGCCTTCTCCCCTTCGGTGGACGTTATTCTAACGCCGCTCTCCAGATTGTTTGTTTCAATGTGCAGTCCCTGATACCTGAGCGATTTAAGGGTGTCTGCGCCTTCGGTGGTTACATTGTAGTTGGGTGTAACACTCTCCTGCACATTTCCCGATTATGTCTTGAATCGGCGGTTTGGGCAAGTAGCCGACGAATATTTTATGATGTGAATATTCGTCTTTTTATTGGGGCGGCAAAACCTTAGCCTTTATAAATTTGTTAACTATACGGCAAATGTTTTTGCAAAAGTCTCAGGCCGTCTGAAGCCCTTGGCCGTTTTTCCTATATAATTCTGTTTTTTCGATTTATCTGCGTCCATCATGAACCGCCTCAAACGCATTAAAACCATCCTCTGCACGCTCTACCGCTACCGCCTTGCCGAGCTGATTGCCTCGCTGGTCCATCCGGGTTGGGCGCGGACTTTCCTCAATATGCTGCCGCAGTCGTCCAAGTTCAAACACGAGATGCCTGCCGTGCGCCTGCGTTTGGCGTTGGAAAGCCTGGGGCCGATTTTCATTAAATTCGGACAGGTATTGTCCACGCGCCCCGATTTGATTCCGCATGATTACGCGGTCGAACTGGCAAGGCTGCAAGACAAAGTGCCGCCGTTTGACGCGCAGCTTTCGCGCTCGCAAATCGAAAAATCTTTGGGCCAATCCATCGACACTTTATACGCAGAATTTGAAACCGAGCCTGTCGCCAGCGCGTCTATCGCCCAGGTACACAAAGCCCGCCTGCATTCGGGCGAACAGGTCGCAGTGAAAGTCTTGCGCCCCAACCTTTTGCCCGTTATCGAACAGGATTTGTCGCTGATGCGCTTTGGCGCAGGCTGGGTGGAACGTTTGTTTTCAGACGGCAAGCGTTTGAAGCCGCGCGAAGTGGTGGCCGAATTTGACAAATACCTGCACGACGAATTGGACTTGATGCGCGAAGCCGCCAATGCCAGCCAACTCGGACGTAATTTCCAAAACAGCGATATGCTGATTGTGCCAAAGGTGTTTTACGACTACTGCACCAGCGACGTACTGACCATCGAATGGATGGACGGCACGCCGGTATCCGATATCGCCAAACTCAAAGCAGACGGCATTGATTTGCACAAACTTGCCGATTACGGCGTGGAAATCTTCTTCACGCAAGTTTTCCGCGACGGCTTTTTCCATGCAGATATGCACCCCGGCAATATTTTGGTCGCCGCCGACAACCGCTACATCGCCCTCGATTTCGGTATCGTTGGCACACTGACCGATTACGACAAACGCTATCTCGCCATCAACTTCCTCGCCTTCTTCAACCGCGATTACCACCGCGTCGCCACCGCCCACATCGAATCAGGTTGGGTGCCTGCCGACACACGTGCGGAAGAATTGGAAGCCGCTGTCCGCGCCGTGTGCGAGCCTGTGTTCAACAAACCGATTTCGCAGATTTCCTTCGGCTTGGTGCTGATGCGCCTGTTTGAAGTCAGCCGCCGTTTCAATGTCGAAATCCAACCGCAGCTGGTATTGCTGCAAAAAACGCTGCTCAATATCGAAGGCTTGGGCCGCCAGCTCGATCCCGATTTGGACTTGTGGAAAACCGCCAAACCGTTTTTGGTGCGCTGGATGAACGAACAGGTCGGCCCCAAAGCCCTTTGGCGCAACCTCAAAAACGAAGCTCCCGATTGGGCGCAAATCATCCCTTCCCTGCCGCGCAAAATCAGTGCGCTGATTGATGAAAACCGCCAACAGGAAATGCGCGATGCCTATGTTCACTTGGTCAAAGTACAGCAACGCCAAAGCCTGTGGCTGGGTGTGATTGCGGTTGTTTTGCTGCTGATTTTGCTGTTTAAGTAAACCGTAATACAGCTTTAAACGACATAATAAAGGCCGTCTGAAATCTGATCTTCAGACGGCCTTTTATATACCGACCTATTCTTTTTTCTCGTGCTGAACATGTCCGCTTTCGGCTTCAATATGCCGTCTGAAGCGCAAACCTGCGGCATGGTAAAACGGATGCGGCGAGAATTGGCGCGAGACTTGCGAAGCGAAGATGCAAGTCAGCAACATCCAAAACAGTAAATTCTGTCCGCCCGTCATTTCCATGACCACCACGGCGGCGGTCAACGGCGATTGGGTCGCGGCGGCAAGGAATGCGGCCATGCAGAGCAAAACCGCGACATTGGACGCGTCGCCCAGTTGCGCGAAAGAAGCCATGTGTTCGCCTATCATCGCACCGATGGTTAACGACGGCGTGAAGATGCCGCCAGGAATGCCTGCCCAATAGCTGAACACGGTTGCTGCCCATTTTGCGACTGCCAAGCCGAACGGCGCTTCATACGCGCCTTTGAGTGCGGCAGCGGCTTCGTGATAGCCCGTGCCATAGGTTTTGCCTTGATAAAACGTACCGAGCAACGCCAGCAAGATACCCATTGCAAAGGCGACCACCAACAAATGGCGGCGGATGAAACTGCGCCAGCGTACCGGTGCGAATGCCGCCGCGCCGCGATACAAAAAGCTGCCGAACAATCCGCCGGCCACGCCGCAGACGATGCCCGACACCGCAGCCCACATCAGCATGTTTGGCAACTCATGCCCTTGAAAACCTGAGAAATACGGGTTATTGCCCTGTATCGCCACTTGAATGAAACCGGCCGCCAACACGCCCATCAGGATTTGACGTTCCCAACGTAAAAGCACGCCACGCCCCAATTCTTCGATGGCAAACACCACGCCGGCCAAAGGCGCGTTAAACGCCGCCGCCAAACCGCCGGCCGCACCTGCGGCAATCAAATCGTTTTCCTGCATACCCCTAAACGCCAGCCCGTGCTTTTTACACCACGCGCCCCAAGCATTCATTACCGCCGCGCCCACTTGCACAGACGGCCCTTCCCTGCCGACAGACGCGCCCAACAGCATGGCGCAAAACGTCAGCGGAATTTTGAAAAAGGTTTCGCCCAAACGAATCAAACGGGTTTTCTGCACGCCATAAGGTAAAGACAATGAAGCGATGACCTGCGGAATACCGCTGCCGGAAGTATACGGCGCAAATTTGCGCGTAAACCACGCCAAAAGCGGCAAACCCAGCGGCAAAGCCACCCACGCAAACCACGGATATTTTCCCACCAACAAGGCGTTCCATTCCAAAGCCAAATCCGCCAAGTACGCAAACATCAAAGCAGTCAGGGCAACCAGTGCCGATCCTGCCAGCAAAAACAGAAGGGCAATGCTCTTTTTCGACAAGCGTTTGGTTTGGCGGATTTTGTGGGCAAGGCGCGCCGCCCAAGTCTGGGGAAATTTCATAATAAACACGCAGTCAATGTGTTCAGACGGCCTTGATACTTTTCTTAAAGGCCGTCTGAAAACAAGGATAAAGGTTTTTAAGAACGGTAATCCGCGTTAATCGACACATATTCGTGCGACAAATCGCAGGTATAAACAGCCGCCGTCGTATCGCCGCGTTGCAAATCGATGCGGACGGTGATTTCCGGACGGTTCATCACCGCTTGTCCTGCTTCTTCGGTATAGCTTTCCGCGCGTCCGCCGTTTTCGGCAACCAACACGTCATCCAGCCACATTTTCAAAGCATCGACGTCCAAGTCTTCAATACCGGCATAGCCGACGGCTGCCAACAGACGGCCCAAGTTCGGGTCGGAGGCAAAGAAAGCGGTTTTCACCAAAGGCGAATGGGCGACGGCATAAGCCACCTTGCGCGCCTCTTCGCGGGTTTTTGCGTTTTGCACTTCAATCGTGATGAACTTGGTCGCACCCTCGCCATCACGGACAATCGCCTGCGCCAGTTCCAAAGCCAGCGAACCGAGCAAGGCCTTGAGCTGCGCATAGCGCGGATCGGCGGTATTGTCGATTTCGCTCTGACCGCAACGGCCCGTCGCCATAATCACGAAACTGTCGTTAGTGCTGGTATCGCCGTCCACGGTAATCGTATTGAAACTCTCATCTGCGATTTCTTGCGTCATCAGCTGCAAAATCGGTTGGGACACTTTGGCATCGGTAGCGATAAACGACAACATGGTCGCCATGTTCGGATGAATCATGCCCGAGCCTTTGGCGATACCGGTGGCGCGGACTGTGTGTTTTTCGCCGACCAATCCTGTACGTGAAGCGGCTTTCGGTACAGTATCCGTCGTCATGATGGCACGCGCCGCGTCCGACCAGAATGCAGGGCGTACTTGCGGCAAGGCGGCCACGATTTTATCCACAGGCAATGGCTCCAAAATCACGCCGGTCGAAAACGGCATAATCTGATTGGATTGGCAGCCGACCTGTTCCGCCGCCGCCGCGCACACTTTAATCGCATCCAGACGGCCTTGTGCGCCGGTACCCGCATTGGCATTGCCCGTATTGATGACTAAGGCACACACGCCGTCTTGGTCAAACAGATGCGACTTGGCGATATGCACAGGCGCGGCGCAGAAACGGTTTTGCGTAAACACTGCGCCCACCGTATGTCCGCCGCCCAACACCATCAGCGTCAAATCGTCGCGGTCTTGTTGCTTGATGCCGGCACGACCTGTAAACAGACGGATGCCGTCGATTTCCAACAATTCGTCTGCACGTTTTTCAGTCAAATTTACAGCCATATCATTTTCTCCTGTTTACACTATTTTCAGACGGCCTAAAACGCTATACGCCCAATAAGGGAATCAAGATAGGCACCAATATCGCCGTCAACACACCGTTGAGCGTCAAGCCCAAGCCGGCATATGCGGCCATACGGCGGCCGTATTCCAAAGACGCCGCAATACCCATCGCATGTGAGGCCGTACCCAAAGACATTCCCACTGAAGAAGGCATATATAACGTCCCTTTCAACACTTTATATCCGGCCATCTGTCCAAAAAGTCCAGCAATAATCACCGTTGCCGCCGTAATCGCCGGAATACCGCCGATAGACGCCGTGATTTCAATCGCAATCGGGTTGGTCACAGATTTGGAAGCCAGCGACAAAATCACTTCGCGCGAAGCGCCCAGCCATTTGGCAAAATACACACCCGTAACAATGCCTGTCACGCTGCCCGCCAACTGCGACAACACCACTGGCAACCACTGGCTGCGGATACGGTCCCAATTTCGATAAAGCGGCACGGCCAGCAACACGACTGCCGGTTTCAACCAAAAATCAATAAAGCGCGAAGCAGAATGGTATAGCTCGTAATCGATGGCAAATACCTTCAAATACCCCATCAACACCAGCGTACTGATCAATACCGGATTACACAGCACATTCCCCGTGCGCGCCCGAATTTGCACCGCCAAAGCATACACGGCCAAAGTCAGGAACAGCATGACCGAGGGCATGCGCAACAGCCCGTCTATATTCATCACATCCGCCTCCTGACCCACTCATGCACTTTGCCGGTCACCAACAATACGCAGATCGTACTGCCGATTGTGGCCGTCAAAATTGAAAACCAGTCGTTTGCAATCACGTCCAAATAGCTGATGACGGCCACGCAAGGCGGCACCAAAAACAAAGTCAGGTTTGCCATCAAAATGTCTGCCAGTTCGCCCACCCAAGACAATTTGACCCAGCCCGCCTGAAGCGCGGCAAACAGCAAAGCCATGCCGACAATACTGCCCGGCAGCTTCAACCCCAAAATCCAAACGGTTGCCTCGCCCAAAGCCAGGCAACCCAATACCACCAATAAGGCACGAATAATATTCATTAAGCCGGTTTCTCCTTATCCCTTTTCAGACGGCCTCAAAAAATTTATTAATCATTGAATCATATCGTGCCACAGGCCGTCTGAAAAGGGAAGAAACGCCTTCCTTCGAGTTTAATGAAAGATAAGTATGATTACTCTAGCGGATTGGCTGAGGCAATATTGAAACCCCTACCCTGCTTTTTGTCTTTAACGGCCGCTGCAAACCGGGCATTCGGGATTGTGTTTCACCCCGTATTGCTGCCATTTTCCGCTCAACGCGTTGTAGGTAGAAAGTTTGCCGTGCGACGGCGTACCGATACCGATCAGCACTTTAAGCGCTTCGGCGGCTTGGGTCGTTCCGATAACGCCGACCAACGGCGAAAAAACGCCGAACAATGCACAAGCGCCGTCGCTGGCTTGTTCGCCATCAAACAGGCAGGCATAGCAGGGCGTATCGGGAAGATCGGGACGGTACACGGCGATTTGTCCATCAAAGCCGACGGCCGCTGCGGAAACCAAAGGCGTGCGCGTGGCAACGGAGGCGCGGTTGACTGCTTGGCGTGTGGGATAATTGTCGGAACAATCAAGGATGATGTCGGCGGCGTTTGCCAATTCGACAAGCCTGGCCTCATCGAGAAATTCGGCAATAGCTGTAATGTGTGTTTGGCTGTTGATTTGTTTCAGACGGCCTTGCATCACCAAAGCCTTGTTTTTACCGATGTCGGCTTCGGTAAACGTGATTTGGCGTTGAAGATTGGTCTCGTCGATGGTATCGGCATCGGCAATCGTCAGGCTGCCGATGCCGGCGGCGGCAAGATACGGCAAGGCCGCCGCACCCAGCCCGCCGCAACCGACAACAAGCACATGGGCAGCCAAGAGTTTTTCTTGGCCTTCGATACCGATTTCGTCAAGCAAGATATGGCGGCTGAACCGCAAGAGTTGTTGATCGTTCATCATAATAATAAGGCCGTCTGAAACCCAATGTTCAGACGGCCTGAATGGTTTAGAAATTAATATTTTCGTATGCGTTGTCAAACAAGAAAGGACGGCCTTCGCTGCTGGTTTCGGATTCTAGGCGGATGCCGCTGAGCATCATATTGCGGTCAACGTCTTTCATCATGTCGTAAACGCTCAAGAGCGCCAAATTGAGGCCGGCCAGGGCTTCGGTGGCAATGCTGCCGTTGCTGTGCGCTTGGACGGTCAGCGTGGCCTTCAGGCAGGCCAACTCAACGTTAATATCGAAATCAACCTGCACGCCGATGATGCGGCCGGGCAGGTGCAGCGGAATCAGGTTGGCAGTCTGTTTGATGCTCTGAATGGCGGCAACGCGGGCGATGGTCAGGATACTTGCCTTTTCGGTGGCATTCTCTATCAACACCCTTATCGCCTGCTGGCTCATGTTGATAGTGCCGACGGCGACGGCGGTGTGTTGCTCAGGAAAATCGGGTTGGTTGGGAAATTCAATCATGGGTTTCTCGCCTCTGTTTTGATGGGCAATATTTTACGGCATTTTACAGACAGCGACCACGCGGCGGATACAGACGGCCGTTTTCCGGTTTGAAATGTATCGGGTGTTACCATTGGCAGTTTATAAAAATCTGCTATACAATGGATTCACGATACACCCAAATTAACATTTAAATAAGAGAAAAATCATGCAACTGCATATCTTGAATAATCCAAAAGATGCCGCTCTGGCAGCGGATGCGGAATTTTTAAAACAGTCTCTTTTCAATCTGCTGCATGAGGAAGCATCGCCTTTGGTGGTCGAAACCGTTAAGCTATTATCGACCTCAGACGACAGTGCTGCCCTGATTGAGAAGGTGTTGCCGCAATTGGACGAACAACAAACCCACGATTTAACCTTGGCCTGCGGCCTGTTCGCGCAGATTTTGAACATCGCCGAAGACGTACACCACGAACGCCGCCGCCAAATCCACGAAGAGGCCGGACACAACAGTGCCGAAGGCAGCCTGACGGAAACCGTGCGCAAGCTCAAAGCCGGAAAAGTCAACGGCAAAGCGGTGCAACAACAACTGGACAACACGGTCGTTACCGCCGTTTTGACCGCGCACCCGACCGAAGTACAACGTCAAACCGTCTTGAGCTTCAACCGCCGTATCCGCACGCTGCTGCCGCAACGCGAACGCTGCACCAACCCAGAAGCGCTGGCTCAGTTGCGCCGAGAAATCGACGCCGTGCTTTTGTGCCTGTGGCAGACCAGCGAAACGCGCCGCCACAAACTCAGCGTCAACGACGAAATTAACAACGGTGTATCCATCTTCCCAATGAGCTTCTTTGAAGCCCTGCCTAAACTCTACCGCACAATGGAACGCGATTTTCAGACGGCCTATCCCGGTGTCCGCGTTCCGAATATCCTTAAAATCGGCGGCTGGATCGGCGGCGATCGTGACGGCAATCCGTTCGTTTCTGCCGAAACCTTGCGTTTTGCGTTCAGACGGCATGCCGATGCAGTGTTCCGCTTCTATCGCGGCGAACTCGATAAACTCTACCGCGAATTGCCGCTCTCCATCCGCCGCGTCAAAGTCAACGACGACGTGATGGCACTGGCCGCCCTCTCGCCTGACGAAGAAATCGCCCGCACCGAAGAACCCTACCGCCGCGCCATCGCCTACATCATGGCCCGCGCCATGGGCAAAGCGCGCTCACTCGGTTTGGGCATGGGCTGCAAATTCGGCTTCCTCGAGCCTTATGCCACGGTCGAAGAGTTCCTCACCGACCTGAAAAAACTGCAACGCTCGCTCCACGAAAACGGCAGCCAACTGCTGGCAGAAGGCCGTCTGGCCAATATTATCCGCAGCGTATCCGTGTTCGGCTTCCACATGATGCCGCTCGACCTGCGCCAACACGCAAGCAAACACGCCGATGTGGTTGCCGAGCTCTTCCAACACGCAGGCTTGGAAGACTACAACAGCCTGAACGAAGAGCAAAAACAAGCCGCCCTGTTGCGCGAATTGATCCATCAACGTCCGCTGTACAGCCCGTTCATCACATACAGCGACCATACCCGCCACGAATTGGCAATTTTCAACGAAGCGCGCAAAATCAAAGACGAATTCGGTGAAGATGCCGTTACACAAAGCATTATTTCCAACTGCGAACAACCCAGCGACCTGCTCGCCTTGGCATTGCTGCTGAAAGAAAGCGGCCTGTTGGTGGTGGAAAACGGCAAACCGCACAGCCGCATCAATATCGTGCCTCTGTTTGAAACCATCGAAGCACTCGAAAACGCCTGTCCGGTCATGGAAACCATGTTTCGCCTCGACTGGTATGATGCCCTGCTTGAAAGCCGCGGCAACATCCAAGAAATCATGCTGGGCTACTCCGACTCCAACAAAGACGGCGGCTACGTTACCAGCTCGTGGTGTCTGTATCAGGCAGAGTTGGGCTTGGTCGAACTCTTCAAAAAATACGATGTCCGCATGCGTCTGTTCCACGGCCGCGGCGGCAGCGTAGGTCGCGGCGGCGGCCCATCTTACCAAGCCATTTTGGCGCAACCTGCGGGCAGCGTTGCCGGACAAATCCGCATTACCGAGCAAGGCGAAGTCATTACCGCCAAATACGCCGACCCGGGCAATGCCCAACGTAACTTGGAAACCTTGGTTGCCGCGACTTTAGAAGCCAGCATCCTGCCGGACAAAAAAGACCCTGATGCCAAACTGATGCAGGATTTGTCGGACGTATCGTTCAAATACTACCGCGAACTGATTACCCATCCCGACTTCATCGACTACTTCCTGCAAACCAGCCCGATTCAGGAAATCGCCACCCTCAACCTCGGCAGCCGTCCCGCTAGCCGCAAAACCTTGGCGCGGATTCAGGACTTGCGCGCGATTCCATGGGTATTCTCATGGATGCAAAACCGCCTCATGCTGCCGGCTTGGTACGGTTTCGGCAGCGCAGTGGAAACCTTGTGCGAAGGCAATCCCGACACACTGACCGCCCTGCGCGAACATGCCCAAAGCAACCCGTTCTTCCAAGCCATGCTCTCCAACATGGAGCAAGTGATGGCGAAAACCGACATCACCTTGGCGGAAAACTATGCCGGCTTGAGCGAATCGCCCGATAAAGCAAAAGTCATCTTCGGCATGATCAAGGAAGAATACCAACGCAGCCGCAAAGCACTACTCGACCTGCTGCAAACCGAAGAGCTCCTGCGCGACAACCGCAGCCTCGCCCGTTCTCTTGCCTTGAGGATTCCATATCTGAACGCCCTCAACGGCCTGCAAGTCGCCATGCTCAAACGCCTGCGCAAAGAGCCCGACAATCCGCACGCCCTGCTGATGGTTCACCTGACCATCAACGGCGTGGCGCAAGGTTTGCGCAATACCGGTTAAGGCAGCACGGAAAAAAGGCCGTCTGAAACAATTTTCAGACGGCCTTTAAACTAACTGCGAACCGCAGCAACGGCTTTATCCACGAAGCCCCATACTGTTTCTCAACCTGCTTGCCACTCTTACCCTATTCATTTAACTTGCCCTGTATTTCAAACTATTATGGGCAACAGCAGATAATCTATTGTCAAATCAAAGTGTTCATTTAAGTATGGCAAGCGCTTCAGCATGATGGATGATCAACCTCTGACATACCTTACCGCAGCACTACCCCATACGCCGCACAATACGCTTTCAGACAATCCTAAGGCCGTCTGAAAACAAAAACATCTTACACCAAGGCAACTATCATTATGTTTGACATTGTATTTATCTTGTTATTCGGCAGGCTTCAGCCCCACAAAACACCCGATTCATCCGACACGCCCGTCCCTTTTGGGCATTCGGCGGCAGGCTCGGCTTTAATTTATTTATGCATACGCATAGGGACAATCATCCTTCATGATTCGATTTCCGAAGCCATTAACAGCCTCCCCCTCATTCTGTTTCAAACAATCTGCATGTTCGGCTGTCTGGTTTTGTATTTCAAAATGTTGCGTACCGCATCCGACCCGAAATACCGTCAGATGATTTATTGGGTACTGGGCATTCTTTCAGGTTTGATCTTAAGCCTCCTGTCCGAAAAATTGTTTTATTTAACGGCTTTATTCATTTACTCATTCTTCGGAAGAACAATAAATTGAATGCCTGCCCTCTTTTTTCAGACGGCCTTTTATCATAAGAACACCCCAGCATTGCAGCTGTGTTGAGTACCTCCACAATATGCTATAATCCGCCGTTAAACTTTTATCTTTTCAGGAAAAACCATGAGCTTGAAATGCGGCATCGTCGGCCTGCCCAACGTCGGCAAATCCACCCTCTTTAACGCGCTGACCCAATCGGGCATCGAAGCGGCGAACTATCCCTTCTGCACCATCGAACCCAACGTCGGCATCGTCGAAGTACCCGACCCGCGCATGGCGGAGCTGGCAAAAATCGTCAATCCGCAAAAAATGCAGCCTGCCATCGTCGAATTTGTCGACATTGCCGGTTTGGTTGCAGGCGCGAGCAAAGGCGAAGGCCTGGGCAACCAGTTCCTCGCCAACATCCGCGAGACTGACGCGATTGTTAACGTCGTGCGTTGCTTTGACGACGACAACATCGTTCACGTTGCAGGCAAAGTCGATCCGATTGCCGACATCGAAACCATCGGCACCGAACTAGCGCTTGCCGACCTCTCCAGCGTCGAAAAAGCCATCGTCCGCGAAGAAAAACGTGCCCGCTCAGGCGACAAAGACGCGCAAAAACTGGTCGAACTATGCAAAAAACTGCTGCCGCATCTGGACGAAGGCAAACCCGTGCGCTCCTTCGGCTTAGACGCTGAAGAACTTGCCATGCTCAAACCACTGTTCCTGCTGACCGCCAAGCCCGCTATGTACGTCGGCAACGTTGCCGAAGACGGTTTTGAAAACAATCCGCACCTCGACCGCCTGAAAGAATTGGCAGAAAAAGAAAACGCCCCCGTCGTTGCCGTATGCGCCGCGATGGAGAGCGAAATCGCCGAATTGGAAGACGACGAAAAAGCCGAGTTCCTCGCCGAAATGGGCTTGGAAGAACCCGGCCTGAACCGCCTGATCCGCGCCGGTTACGACCTCTTGGGTCTGCAAACCTACTTCACCGCCGGCGTGAAAGAAGTCCGCGCCTGGACCATCCACAAAGGCGACACCGCCCCGCAAGCCGCCGGCGTCATCCACACCGACTTCGAACGCGGCTTCATCCGCGCCCAAGTCATTTCCTACGACGATTTTGTCTCACTCGGCGGCGAAGCCAAAGCCAAAGAAGCCGGCAAAATGCGCGTGGAAGGTAAGGAATATGTCGTGCAAGACGGCGATGTGATGCACTTTTTGTTTAACGTATAAACCAAGCAAAACGCTTTTTCAGACGACCTTTGCCAAATCAAGGTCGTCTGAAACATTGAAGGAAACCCAATGACCTCCGTTATCCAAGACTTGAAAGCGCGCGGCCTTATCGCGCAAACTACCGACATCGAAGCCTTAGACGCTTTGTTAAACGAACAAAAAATCGCCCTCTACTGCGGTTTCGACCCAACAGCCGACAGCCTGCATATCGGCCACTTGCTGCCCGTGTTGGCATTGCGCCGTTTCCAAAAGGCAGGGCATACGCCGATTGCTTTGGTGGGCGGCGCGACCGGTATGATCGGCGACCCCAGCTTCAAAGCGGTGGAGCGCAGCTTGAATTCCGCCGAAACCGTTGCCGGCTGGGTAGAAAGCATCCGCAACCAACTGAAACCGTTTTTGAGCTTTGAAGGCGAAAACGCCGCCATTATGGCGAACAACGCCGACTGGTTCGGCAGCATGAACTGCCTCGATTTCCTGCGCGACATCGGCAAGCATTTCTCTGTCAACGCCATGCTGAACAAGGAATCTGTCAAACAGCGTATCGAGCGCGACGACGTGGGTATTTCCTTCACCGAGTTCGCCTACTCCCTGCTGCAAGGCTACGACTTTGCCGAATTGAACAAACGTCATGGTGCGGTTTTGGAAATCGGCGGCTCCGACCAATGGGGCAATATTACTGCCGGTATCGACCTGACACGTCGTCTGAATCAAAAACAAGTATTCGGTCTGACCCTGCCTTTGGTTACTAAATCCGACGGCACCAAATTCGGCAAAACCGAAGGCGGCGCGGTATGGCTGAATGCGAAGAAAACCTCGCCGTATCAGTTCTACCAATTCTGGCTGAAAGTTGCCGATGCCGATGTGTATAAATTCCTGAAATACTTTACCTTCCTGTCTATCGAAGAAATCGACGCCATCGAAGCGAAAGACCAAGCCAGCGGCACCAAGCCCGAAGCGCAACGTATCCTCGCCGAAGAAATGACCCGTCTGATTCACGGCGAAGCCGCCCTGCAAGCCGCGCAGCGCATTTCCGAAAGCCTGTTTGCCGAAGACCAAAGCAGCCTGACCGAAAGCGACTTCGAACAGCTCGCCCTCGATGGTCTGCCCGCATTTGAAGTTTCAGACGACCTCAACGTCGTTGAAGCCTTAGTCAAAACCGGCTTGGCATCTTCCAACAAAGAAGCGCGCGGTTTTGTGAACAGCAAAGCGGTATTGCTCAACGGCCAAGCCGCCGAATCGAACAACCCGAACCACGCCGCCGAACACCCCGACGATGCCTATCTGCTGACCGACGCGCACAAACGTTTCGGCAAATACACCATCGTACGGCGCGGCAAACGCAACCACGCTTTGTTGGTTTGGAAATAATCTTTAAACATTAAACACATCGTTTAAAACAATCATGCCGTCTGAAATCAGCCACGCTTTTTTTCAGACGGCATTTTCTATTGATGATATTCAGTTTTCCAAAAAGAAAGGGCAGGTTTTGCACCTGCCCTTCTATTAAGCCAATTTCCTTAAGAAACTTTTATCCCCAGCTTACTGCAAACGTTCATTTTCTTGACGGACGGCATTCACCACATCTGCGCCAAACAAAGCGTTGACATCGGTTTCATCAAACACATACTTGCTATGGCAGAAATCGCAATCGATTTGAATGCTGCCTTGTTCCGCCACCACGCCGCCAACTTCTTGGCCGCCAAGCATCAACAGCATATCGCTGACTTTGCCGCGGGAGCAGGTGCAGGCAAATTCAATAGTCTCCGGTTCAAAAACGCGGGGCGGGGTTTCATGGTAAAGGCGGTAAAGGGCGTGATGAGCGTCCAAACCGGTCAATTCTTGCGAAGTAAGCGTTTGCGCAAGCGTAGTCACATGCTCCCACGCGGCATCATCCAATTCTTCTTCCGGCAGACGTTGCAGCAATAATGCGCCTGCGGCTTGGTCGTCGGCGGCAAGCGTAATATAGGTATCGAGCTGCTCGGAACGTTTCATATAGTTGACCAACATTTGCGCAATGCTGTCGCCTTCCAGAGGGACAACACCTTGCCATGGGTCGGCATCTTTAGGCTGATGGGTCAAAACGAACACGCTGTTTTCGCCCAACAGCGCAGTCAGGCTTTCGTCATCATGGATTTCAGCAGTTTCGTCCCAACGTGCGGTAGCACGGACAGTATTTTCAGAAGTCGCTTCCACCACCAACATTTTCAGACGGCCCTGACCTTGAACCTGAACAATCAGCGTGCCTTCGTTTTTAAGGTTGGCAGACAATAAAGAACCGGCAGCCAACAATTCACCCAATGCGCGACGGATGGCGACAGGATAATGTTTTTGGTTGACGATGTGGTGCCAAACCTTTTCGAGGCGGATATGCATGCCGCGGATAGGCATATCGTCAAAGATAAAGCGTGTACGGATATCGCTGTGATTTTGTGTCATGTCAGTCTCTGAAAATAAATCAATGAATGCCGCTTA
>NZ_JBQCTZ010000015.1:0-39702 GCF_051963715.1 Neisseria sp. P0001.S005
GCCAACAAGAAACCGGCCAAATGGCTGTACGCATTAAATCTCTCGCCGTGATACATAAACCATTCTCATTTCTAAAAAACCAAAGTGTACGCGAAGACAGGCGCTTCGTCAGAGAAATCGGGTTAAAAATAAGTTAAAGCGCAAAGGCCGTCTGAAAAACACGGCCTTGCAATATAACAAAAACATCTTTGCAACAAACAAACCATTCTTTCCCTTTTTCAGACGGCCTCACTAAAGTATCGACTATCGCCAAGATTGCAAAGAGAGAAAAAATGTCCATCCAAAACCACCACCTCGACTGGCTCGAAGCCGAGTCTATCTACATCATCCGCGAAGTGATTGCCAATGCCCAAAACCCGGCTCTGCTGTTTTCCGGCGGCAAAGACTCCGTCGTATTGCTGGCGCTGGCCGTCAAAGCCTTCCAAATCGAAGGCCGTCCGCTGAAGCTGCCGTTCAAACTCCTGCACGTCGATACCGGCCACAACTACCCCGAAGTTATCCGTTTCCGCGATGATACGGTCGCACGCACCGGCGTACAACTTGTGGTCGGTAGCGTAGAAGAATCCATCCGCAAAGGCAGCGTCGTCTTGCGCCGCGAAACCGATTCGCGCAACGCCGCACAAGCCGTTACGCTGGTTGAAACCATCGAAGAACAAGGCTTTGATGCGCTGATGGGCGGCGCGCGCCGCGATGAAGAAAAAGCGCGCGCCAAAGAACGCATCTTCTCTTTCCGCGACGAGTTCGGCCAATGGGATCCTAAAAACCAACGTCCTGAATTATGGTCGCTCTACAATACGCGCCTGTTCCAAGGCGAAAACATGCGCGTATTCCCGATTTCCAACTGGACGGAATTAGACATCTGGCAATACATCGCACGCGAAAAACTCGCCCTGCCGCCGATTTATTACACCCACAAACGCGAAGTTGTCGAACGCAACGGCCTGCTCGTTCCCGTTACCCCGTTGACCCCTAAACGCGAAGGCGAAATTGCCCAAATCCGTGATGTCCGTTTCCGCACCGTCGGCGATATTTCCTGCACCTGCCCTGTTGCCAGTACCGCCGCCACGCCCGAAGACATCATTGCCGAAACCGCCGCCGCGACCATTTCCGAACGAAGTGCCACACGCATGGACGACCGCGTATCGGAAGCGGCAATGGAAGAGCGCAAAAAACAAGGCTATTTCTAAACCGGTTTTCCAGACGGCCCATATATATTTCAAACCCGAACAACACGGCAAAGCCATCCGCACCTGCCGTGTTGTTTGCTTTATTATTCTTGCAAATATCATTTAACAACAAAAGCTTAATCGACCATCCTTACCAAGCGACAAACAATAAAACATAAACAAACATGGTATAATGAACGCTTACAGGCAGAGATTTAGACAAAAGTCTTAGGCCGTCTGAAGGAGGAAAAACATGAATCGACGCGTTTATATCGTACATGGCTTTGAAGGCAATCCGCACGGCAACTGGTTTGACTGGCTTTGCGCCCAAGTCAAAAGCACCGGCGCACAAGCAATCTCCCTCGCCATGCCCAATCCCGACAAACCAAGCACGACCGCGTGGCAGTTTACCCTTGACCAGCACATCGGCAAGCCCGATGCCCATACCTTCCTAGTCGGCCACAGTCTCGGCTGCATTACCCTCCTTCACTTCCTCAGCCGCCAACAGCCCCAAAAAATCGGCGGTCTGTTGCTTGCCGCCGGTTTTGCCGATACGCTGCCGCCCTTACCTGCGCTCGATGCCTACATTAAAGCAGCATCCCCCGATTTCGACATCCTGCGCAAAATCGACATGCCCAAACACTGTCTGGTTTCCGACAACGACACCCATGTTCCGCCCGAACTGACTTTGGACATGGCGGCCAAACTCAAAAGCCCTGTTACCCATATTCCCGAAGGCGGCCATTTGATGGCTTCGGACGGCTTTACCCAACTGCCGCAGGCTTGGGAAGCGCTGAAACCCATGTTGACCGAATAAACACGCAATATAATTTGGTTTTCAGACGGCCTTGTATGCCTCCCTCCCCATGACAGGCCGTCTGAACGACAATAAAAAAACAACCTGCCTTTTCAAGCAGGTTGTTTCTTTTTATGCCTTATTGACAACAAATTTAATATTGCACCGTCCATTCAATCTCGCCGCCGGCCCTCATCGGCACAAGCTCACCATCGCCGTAAGGTACGCTGGCAGGTACGGTTTGCGTTTGTTTGACCAATGTGATGGTATCGGTATTTTCAGGCAGACCGTAGAAACGCGAACCGTTTCTAGAAGCAAAGGCTTCCAGTTTGTCCAACGCGCCTGCTTTCTCAAACACTTCAGCATAAAGCTCAATGGCAGTCATTGCGCTGAACATACCGGCGCAACCGCAAGCATTTTCTTTGGCAGTTTTGGCATGTGGTGCAGAATCCGTACCGAGGAAGAATTTGTGCGCCTTATCGCCGGTAACGGCGGCAACCAAAGCCTGACGGTGGGTTTCGCGTTTGAGTACGGGCAGGCAGAAATGATGAGGACGCACGCCGCCGACCAAAAGGTCGTTGCGGTTGAGCAGCAAGTGTTGCGGCGTCACGGACGCGGCCACATTATCGCCGGCTTCCAATACCAGTCGGGCAGCCTCGGCAGTGGTGATGTGTTCAAACACGACTTTAAGATTCGGCACTTGCGCCAAAACCGGTTTCATCACGCGCTCGATAAAGGCGGCTTCGCGGTCAAAAATATCGATTTCAGGATCGGTGACTTCGCCGTGGACCAAGAACAAAATGCCCTGTTTCGCCATTTCTTCCAACACAGGAATCAGTTTGAACAAGTCGGTCACGCCGGAATCGGAATTGGTGGTTGCGCCTGCTGGATAGAGTTTGAAAGCCACAATACCGGCAGCCTTGGCCTCACGCACGAGTTCGGGAGTGGCATTGTCGGTCAAATAAAGCGTCATCAACGGCTGGAAGGTGCTGCCTTCTGGCAGGGCGGCCAGAATGCGCTCTTTGTATGCTTGGGCATCGGCAACGCTGACGACGGGCGGCTTCAGGTTGGGCATGATAACCGCGCGGCCCATTTGTCGGGCGGTGTACGGGGTAACGGCTTTGAGCGCGTCGCCGTCGCGCAGGTGTAAGTGCATATCGTCGGGGCGGATGATGGTCAGGGTTTGCATAGCTTACTTTCGAGTGGTTTGGTTTGATAATGTTTCAGACGGCCTTTATTCGGCGGTAACGGTTTCTAGCAATTTGATGTTTCAATCGTCAACCAGCCTAAGGCAAAACGGCGGCCTTATTGTCGTAAGAATGATGGGTCAAATAAAAAACAGCCTGTACCGGAAAATGCTCGGACGACGTTGTTTTAACGGTCAATAAGGTTTCTTTCGGACTGCCGGACGCGCGCCATGCGTAGGAAATCTGACGCATAGGCAATGGGGTTTCCGCCAAATTATCGGCACGCAACTCAGCGTTCAAACCTTGCGGCGGATTTTCTGCTAAAGCCAAAAATTGTTTAAAAATCAGATGGTCGTCGGCTTTAGCCGTACGCACGCTGCAACTGTCTTCAGTCAGGCTCAAATAATAATCTGCGCCGTTTTCCGTTTTCTTCCAAATGCTTAATGCCTCCAAATCCATCATTCCGGCAGGCAAATCGGCAATATCTTTTTTCGACAATAAAACCAGTTTGCTGGCATTGGCAAACTCGCCGACAAGGGCGGCATCGCCGTCTGCGGCCACGCAGCTTTGGCGGAACAAGTCGGTTACATTTTGGGCATAATCGGCAGCGTTCTGCGGTGAAACGCCTTCATTGCCGCATGCATTCAGGCAGACGGCCAATACGGCGGCAGACAACGCGACGGCTTTAGACATTTCAGACGGCCTTTATTTGTGTTTCAACACCAGCTTGAACACGCCGTCAGCCTCGCTCGATTCCAACAAGACATGTCCGGTCTGACGGCAAAACGCTTCAAAATCGCCGGGCGCGCCACCATCGGTGGCCAATACGGTCAGCACTTCGCCTTCCTGCATTTGCGCCAAAGCTTTTTTGGCACGCAAAATCGGCAACGGGCATTTCAAACCGATGACATCCAGAGTTTGTGTATTCATAAGGCTCCATAGGTGTATTGGGGTTAGGTTTTATTGCCGCATTACCAACAGCGGCACAACTATTCAGCTATAACTAACGCAATGATAAATTTAACTTTTAACTATTTTAGAGAATTCAGCATTTTTAATGTAAAAGAAATTTTTTTGCGGTATTTTGTGAATTTTCAGAAATATATTTTTCAATCAATATGGCTGTTTCTGCAAAATACTCAGTAGATGTTTCAAATTCTCTTGTTTGTTGCATCTTTGTGAAAGCAATGTAAAACATAAAAAATTCTGTCAGGCTATTACTCAACTGATAAAAATCCAGGTCTCCTGGTCTTCCTGCATATACAGGAGACATTAAATGAGTTATATCGCAAAAAATAATGGCATCACTATCTGTACAAGCAAAAATTTGATATTTCCCATCTATAAATTCTTCATAATCTTGCAAAGCCCAATGTTCGACTGTTGCAAATTCGGAATGTAAAGGCAGCAATATTATATTGAAATTACTATTTCTAAAATAACAATCTCCCTTCATTTGAACATGCCGATAATAATATAAAAGCTCCCCTTGAAAAGATAAGGATGAAATATCCAGCTCTTCAAATGAAAATTCTAATTTATTTGAAGGAAATGGGGTTGTTCTTGAATATAGCTCTATTAACTCACTTAGTACATTGTCTAATTTCATATTTTCCCCTTAGCATTTATCTTGTTATCAATTTAATCGCTGTTTCAAAGCTGCTTTGAGATCGATTAACCTTCCTGTATTTTTACCGCTATGTCCTTAGTATGAAAACTCGTCATATTAATCAGAATTAACGTCAATTATACCGTACTTACTTGCACCCCACCCTGCAAGCCCATAAAATAAAGCCGTTTTTCACTTTGGAGCTGTCTATGCGCCGTTTTGCCCTTCTCGCTCTCAGCCTTGCCGCGACTCAAGCATTTGCTTTGGGTTTCAGCCAAAAGGATACGCTGACCAACACGCGTTATCAGGAAAGCCCTGAAGAAGTTGCCGCACGCGAGTTTAAAGAACACAAAGCCGAGTTTCCGCCCCTGCCCGATACCCAATCGGGGGATTGGTTCGACCTCTATGTCAACGAAACCTACGGCAAGCAGCCTAAAATCCTGCTCAGCAGCCTGCAAATCATGCCTGCGCCTGACAACAGCATCCGCTACGTCTTGAATGTGCGCTCCGACAAAGGCTACGACAACCTCTCTGTCGAAGGCCTCTATTGCGCCCGCACATCCTTTACTTACAGCAAAGACAAGCGTTCGTCTTACAAAGTATTCGCTTACGGCGACACAGTAAACCACCGCTGGATCGAGCCGCGCAAAGGCGATTGGAAGCTGATCGGCAATGCGTTCAGCCGCAACGATGCCCTGCACACCGCCCTGTATCAGGCATTCTGTATCGACGGTATGCCGACAACGGTCGAAGGCTTGGTACAACGTTTGAAAGAACGCGGCGGCCGTCACGGCACAACGCTGACCAACCACGACAAATAAACCGCTTTAATCAACAAAAAGGCCGTCTGAAATTTTTCAGACGGCCTTGTATTTCAAGACGGCTTAGAATTTGTGATACAGACCCACAGAAGCGGCTTTTTGTTCAACGCCGCCTTTGTTAGCCGCAGTCAGACGGGTTTTGTTACCGACTTTCAGATACGCCAGTTGGGCATTGATGCCGGTGCGTTTGCTGAAGGTGTATTGGCCGCCGACGACGACTTGGTCGAATTTATCCACCAATTTCTCGCCGCTGTTCACGCCCTTGGCAGGCCAGCCATGTGCGTAAGTAATGCGTGGGGTCACGTTGCCGAATTTGTAGCCGACTGTTACCGCTGCATCAACTACTTTTACGGCTTCCTTTTTGCCTGAATCGGCAGTGATGTCACTACCCTTGTACTCATTAAAACCATCGGTGAAATAGCCTAAATAATCGTTGGCTGTCTCATGGCCTTTGGCATAGTGTACGCCGCCGCCGACAAAGAGATTGTCTTTATCGTAATAAGTTTCGACTTTGGCGATTTGCGCCGCTTTGACTTTGCCTGATTTGTCGGTGTATGCGCCGTTGTAGTGGCCGTAAGCCGCATTGGCAGTAAAGCCGTTTTTAGAGAAGCTCACGCCGCCGGTGTATTGGTCTTTAGCCGGTTTGGTGTGCGTGTATTTGTCTGAAGGATTGCGGTTGTCGCGCGGTGCGTAAGACACGTTGAATTTGAATCCGCCGAAATCCGGGCTGTCGTAGCGTACGGCGGCGTTGCGGTTGCCGGTACGGGTAAAGATGCCCAAGCCTGCGGCATTGGTTTTGTACATCCATGGATCGATGGTGTCCATTTCATTCAGCATATTGCTGAGTTTACCGGCGCGAATCTTACCGAAGTTACCTTGCAGGCCGATGAAGGAGTCCCGAGTGGCAAAACCTTGGGAACCGCCGGTAATGGCCGTTTTTTGTTCTACCTGCCAAATGGCTTTCAAATCGCCGCCCAAGTTCTCGCTGCCTTTGAAACCGATACGGGAAGTATTGTCATTGATGCTGGTTGCGGTAGAGCTGGTTTCAGAACCTGCATCACCTTTGATTTTTACTTGACCGACGGTCACGCTGCTTTTGATTTGACCATACAGAATCACTTCTGCAGATGCAGCCAGAGGCAAACCGGCAATAACCAAAGCGATAATCGATTTTTTCATTATTCTCTCCAAAACAAAGTTAAAATCTCGTGAAAACACGTTTAGCAATATTAATGTTTTCCAACGCTACAAACAACTACTTTCATCTTGAGAAACACTTTTATTCATTAGAGTTTAGACTTTTTACAACATTTTCAAATAAAACAGGCCGTCTGAAAGAAATTTCAGACGGCCTCTCCCATTCAAAGTCACGACAAGGACAATCTTCCTCTTATTGTAATCATTTAATCAAAAATGATTGCTTGATAAATGTTTGCCATATATCAACCCAACACTCCCAAATTGCCACTATCATTAACTTACTTCTTATGAAGAAGTTTTTTTATATCAATAATTTATTTGGTATAAACTTTTCCTTTTACCTAATATAAATAAATAGGAGCCTTTATGTTGAACAAACATCTCTTTTTATCTTTGCTAATGGCTGTCTCTACTGCAACGGTATCCGCCGAAACCCATCATGCACATTGGTCTTACACAGGTGAAAACGATGCTGCACACTGGGGCGATTTGAGTGAAGACTTTGCTGTCTGCAAAACAGGCAAACAGCAATCTCCTGTGGACTTCTCCACAACAAAAGCAGTAAAAGGCAAACAACCGGCATACCGTTACAACGTCGCCGACTACAAAGTAGAAAATAACGGCCATACCCTTCAAGCCACGCCGCAAGGCAAGGCCCAAACCATCGTGATCAACGGTAAAACCTATACCTTCAAACAATTCCACTTCCATACGCCGAGCGAACATACTTTCAAAGGCAAACATTTTCCAATGGAAGCACATTTCGTCCATCAAGCCGAAGACGGCACTTTGGCGGTCATCGGCTCTGTATTTAAACCGGGCAAAAACAATCCTGCCTTGTCCGCGCTCACTGCCAAAAAACTGAAAGCGGGCGAATCCGTAACGTTGAAAAACTTGAATATCCAATCCCTGCTGCCTAAAGATAGCAAGTCCTTCCAACTGAAAGGCTCGCTGACAACACCGCCTTGCAGCGAAAACGTTACTTGGGTTGTCTTAAAAACTCCGGTTCAGGCAGATGTGGCACAGTTTAAAGCCATGCGCGACATTATCGGCGGCGAAAACAACCGTCCCGTACAACCTTTGAACGACCGCGAAGTCAATGAAGACAAATAACTTCTAAGGCCGCCTGAAAACAAAAAAGCACCCGGAAACGGGTGCTTTTTCAATCACATCAATCAGGCTTTTTTGTTACCCAACGCGGCTTTCACAAACGCGCTGAACAAAGGATGGCCTTTGCGCGGATTGGAAGTAAATTCCGGATGGAACTGACACGCGAAGAACCAAGGATGATTTGGCAATTCGATGGTTTCAACCAAACGCTCGCGGCCTGCGGATACGCCGCCAATGACCAAACCTGCTTTTTCCAACTGAGGCACATAGTTGTTGTTGACCTCGTAGCGGTGGCGATGACGTTCGCGGATGTGTTCGCTGCCGTAGATTTTTGCGGCAAGGCTGCCCGGTTTGAGGTCAACTTCTTGCGCACCCAAACGCATGGTGCCGCCCAAATCGGCAGATTCGTCGCGGGTTTCTACGCTGCCGTCCGCAGTTTGCCATTCATCAATCAGGGCAACGACAGGCGCGGCGCATTTCAAGTCAAACTCGGTAGAGTTCGCACCCTTCAAGCCTGCAACATCGCGGGCGTATTCGATCAGGGCGATTTGCATACCCAAGCAGATACCCAAGTATGGTACGTTGTTTTCACGCGCATAGCGTACGGCGGCAATTTTGCCTTCCACGCCGCGTGAACCGAAGCCGCCCGGCACCAAAATCGCGTCCATACCTTTGAGCATGGAAACGTCGCCATTGCCCTTCTCGATGCTTTCACTGTCGACAAAGGTAATTTGTACGTCAGTTTCAGTGTGAATACCGGCGTGTTTCAGGGCTTCGATCAATGATTTGTAGGACTCGGTCAAATCAACGTATTTGCCGACCATCGCAATTTTGACGGTGTGTTTCGGATTTTGAATCGCGTGAACGATTTTCTTCCATTCGGTCAAATCGGCTTGTTTGACATTCAGTTGAAGCTGCTCGGTAATAATGCTATCGATGCCTTGGTTGTGCAGCATTTCCGGGCATTCGTAAATACTGTCCACATCGTAACTACCCACGATGGCACGTTCTTCAACGTTACAGAACAAAGCAATCTTACGGCGCTCGTCCGCAGGCATTTCTCTGTCCATACGGCAGATCAGGATGTCCGGTTGCAAACCGATGCTCAACATTTCTTTAACGGTATGCTGGGTCGGTTTGGTTTTGATTTCGCCGGCGGCAGCAATGTAAGGAACATAGCTCAGGTGGGCAAACAATGTATTGTTGCGGCCGAGCTGGCTGCGCATTTGGCGGATGGCTTCCAAGAAAGGCAACGATTCGATGTCGCCGACTGTACCGCCGATTTCGACAATCGCCACATCATAACCGGCCGCGCCTTCGTGGATACGGCGTTTGATTTCATCGGTAATGTGCGGAATCACTTGTACGGTACCGCCCAAATAGTCGCCGCGGCGCTCTTTGGCAATCACGTTTTCATAGACTTGGCCGGTACTGAAGCTGTTGCGGCGGGTCATGGTGGCGTTGATGAAACGCTCGTAGTGACCGAGGTCAAGGTCGGTTTCCGCGCCGTCATCGGTTACGAATACTTCGCCGTGTTGAAATGGGCTCATGGTACCCGGGTCAACGTTGATATACGGGTCGAGCTTAAGCATGGTCACGTTCAAGCCACGCGACTCGAGAATAGTAGCAATAGAAGCGGCGGCGATACCTTTACCCAAAGAAGATACAACGCCGCCGGTTACGAAAATAAATTTAGTCATGATGTGATACCCATGTTGGAATGTGTGATTTTAACTTGAAGCAGCATATTCTGGCAAACGGCAAAAGCTTCAGGCCGTCTGAAAACAGCGTTTTCAGACGGCCTTATCATACTGATTCTATATATCAGCGCAGCTCGCGGCGAAGGATTTTGCCAACGTTGGATTTTGGCAACTCGTCGCGGAATTCGATGTCTTTCGGCACTTTGTAAGCAGTCAGCTCTTTACGACAGAAATCGATCAACTCTTCCTTGGTCAAAGACGGATCTTTGCGTACGACGAAGACCTTAATCGCTTCACCGGTTTTCTCGCTTGCCACGCCGATACAGGCGACTTCCAAGACTTTGTCGTTGCTGGCCACCACTTCTTCGATTTCGT
The DNA here is from genome assembly GCF_051963715.1 of Neisseria sp. P0001.S005. Classification (NCBI taxonomy): domain Bacteria; kingdom Pseudomonadati; phylum Pseudomonadota; class Betaproteobacteria; order Neisseriales; family Neisseriaceae; genus Neisseria; species Neisseria sp. P0001.S005. The sequence goes on from NZ_JBQCTZ010000015.1 coordinate 9,965, forward strand.
TCGGATATACATTGAAACCGGATACCACAATCAAATCTTTTTTGCGGTCCACCAGCTTCAGCCAGCCTTTTTCATCCATCACGGCAATGTCGCCGGTCTCCAAAAAGCCGCGGGCATCGATTGCTTTGGCGGTTTCTTCAGGACGGTTCCAATAGCCTTTCATCACTTGCGGGCCGCGTACCCACAATTCGCCCGGCTGTCCGATAGGCACTTCTTTGCCGTCCGCATCGCGTAATTCGACTTCGGTCGAAGGAACCGGCAAACCGATACCGCCGCTGTAAGCCTCGATATTCAAAGGATTGCAACATACACCCGGGCTGGCTTCGGTCAAGCCGTAAGCTTCCACAATCGGCGTACCGGTGATTTTTTTCCATTTTTCCGCCACGGCTTTTTGCGTTGCCATACCGCCGCCCAAAGTCAGCTTCAAACGGGAAAAATCGACTTCGGCGAAATCCGGACGGTTGACCATCGCATTAAACAAGGTATTCACACCGATGAACACGCTAATCGGCTCTTTTTTCAATTCACCGATAAATCCTTTCATATCGCGAGGGTTGGTAATCAGGATGATTTTAGAACCGGTATTGGCGAAAATCATCAGGTTTACCGTCAAGGCAAAGATATGATAAAGCGGCAACGCGGCAATAACCGTTTCTTTGCCTTCGTGCAGGCTGTTTTTAATCCATTCTTTTGCCTGCAACATATTGGCGCAGATATTGCCGTGACTGAGGACAGCGCCTTTTGCCAAACCGGTCGTGCCGCCTGTATATTGCAGCAAGGCAGTATCGTCGCGCGTCAATTCGACTGGTTTGAACGTATTTGCTGCACCTTGCTTCAAGGCCGTCTGAAAAGTCACGGTATTGGGAATGCGGTATTCCGGCACCATTTTTTTCACTTTGCGGATGACAAAGTTCATCAACGCGCCCTTAATCATGCCGAACATCTCGCCGACCGACGCGACAATCACATGTTTGATTTGCGTACGCGGCAACACCAACTCCAATGTATTGGCAAAGTTCTCCAACACGACAATCGTTGTTGCACCGCTGTCTTTCAACTGATGCTCCAACTCGCGCGGCGTATAAAGCGGATTGGTATTCACTGCCACCAAACCTGCCTGCAAAATACCGAAAAGCGCAATCGGATATTGCAAAACGTTCGGCATCATAATCGCCACACGCTCGCCGCGCGGCAGTTTCAATACGTTTTGCAGGTAAGACGCAAAATCAGTCGCCAACTTGCCCACTTCGGCATAAGTCAGCGTTTTGCCCATGTTTTGAAAAGCAGGTTTATCCGAAAATTTCTCAACACTTTGACGGAATACGTCGCTGATGGAGCTGTATTGCGAAATATCGATTTCGGGGTTGACACCTTGTTCGTAGCTTTTGAGCCAGAGTTTTTCCATGTTGATCAGTCTTTGTTTTAGTCGTTTTTAGAATAGAGGCTGTCTGAAAGGCTTGATTTAATCCGCCGCTTCGTTTTCGGACGGCCCTTGTGTTAAGCAGTAATAATGACAGGCTTGTCGGTGGACATGATGATACCGCCGCCCAAGCACACATCGCCGTCGTACAGTACCGCTGATTGTCCGGGGGTTACCGCCCATTGCGGCTCGTCAAAGATAAGCTCGATGGTTTCATCATCCGAGTAACGCAACGTACAAGGCGCGTCAGCCATACGGTAGCGCGTTTTGCAGGTATAGCGACCTTCTTTCGGGCGTTCGGGTAATGTGAAACTCAAATCGTTCATCATCAGGCTTTGCGTATAAAGCAAAGGATGGTCATGGCCTTGGACAACAATCAGTTCGTTTTTGGTCAAATCCTTGGCCGCGACAAACCATGGTTCTCCTGCGCCGCCGATACCCAAGCCTTTGCGTTGGCCCAGCGTGTAAAACATCAAACCGACGTGTTCGCCAACTACTTTGCCTTCAGGGGTAACCATTTTGCCATTATTGGTCGGCAGGTATTTTTGCAGAAATTCGCGGAACGGGCGTTCGCCGATAAAGCAAATACCGGTACTGTCTTTTTTGGTTGCAGTCGGTAATTTGAATTCTTCGGCAAGACGGCGGACTTCAGGCTTCTCTAACTCGCCCAATGGGAAAATCGCTCGCTCAAGTTGGAAAGGCTTGAGGCGGTACAAGAAATAGCTTTGGTCTTTGTTTTGATCCAAACCTTTGAGCAGGTAATGCATGCCGTTGCGAACTTCTTTGCGGGCATAGTGTCCTGTGGCAATGGTATCGGCACCCTGCTCGATGGCGTAGTCCAAAAAGCATTTGAATTTGATTTCGGCATTGCACAAGACATCCGGGTTTGGCGTGCGGCCTGCGCTGTATTCTTTGAGGAAATAGGCAAATACGTTGTCTTTATATTGCGCGGCAAAATTGACGATGTCGATATCGATTCCGATGATATCGGCAACGGCAATGGCATCAAAGGAGTCTTGTTTGATGCTGCAATATTCGTCGTTGTCGTCATCTTCCCAGTTCTGCATGAATACGCCGCTGATTTGATGGCCTTGCTGTTTGAGCAAGGCCGCGGTAACGGATGAATCGACGCCGCCGGAAAGGCCGACGATGATGTTTGTTGGTGTAGGGGTAGTATTCATGAGGTAAATGTGGGTTTCAAATGCATTTTTTAAAGCGTGATTTTAGCACATTTTGATTTAACGACAGAAAAGGCCGTCTGAAAGCCCAATGACTTTCAGACGGCCTTTATATGTAAATTCAAGCAATTAGTGTTGATGCGCACCACCGTGGCCATGGCCGTGACCATGATCCATACCGGATTGCGGTGCAGTTTTCACTTCCAGCTCGACAGTTTGAGGTTTCGCGTTTTTGAATTTCAGGGTTACAGGCACTTTTTCGCCTTCTTTCAGCGGTTTTTTCAGACCCATGAACATCACGTGGTAGCTGCCCGGTTTCAGCTCGGTTACGCCTTTTGCAGCCAAAGGCACGCCGCCTTTAACTTCGCGCATACGCATAACACCGTTGTCGTTAATATGGGTGTGTACTTCAACGCGTTCTGCAACAGGGCTGCTGCCGCCTACCAAGAAGTCTTGTTTGGCTTCATCGTTTTGGATTTTCATGAATGCGCCACCCATTTTCATACCCTCGACAGTGGCACGTGCCCAACCGTCTTCAATATGGATACCGGCTGCAGATACGGAAGTTGCCAAGCCTGCCAGAATCAGGGTTGCCATTAATTTTTTCATGTTTTGCTCCTTGTGTTTGCCAAATGGCTGGGATATACGGCCTTCATCTTACAACCAAAGGCCGTCTGAAAACTTTGATATAGATTAATTAATACTATCTAATCCTAACGAATTACCATATTACCACATTTTTAAGCAGTTAATGCAATAATCCAAACAATAAATAACATGAACAAAGCCATCAGTTGCGCGGCCGAGCCGGCATCTTTGGCACGCTTGGCCAGCTCGTGTTTTTCAGTAGAGGTATGGTCAACGGCTGCCTCGATGGCGGTATTAAACAATTCGGTAATCAGTGAAATAAACGATGCGACAACAAGCACCATTTTGATGGCCGGTCCGAAATCAAGGAACAACGCCAAGACAATTAAAATCAGGTTCAACCAAAAAACTTGGCGAAATGCGCTTTCATAACGATACGCGGCAGCCAGTCCGTCTTTGGAATAACCAAACGCATTGATAATGCGCTTGATGCCGTTTTTGCCTTTTTTTTCAGATGCGTAGGAGGATGGTTCCATCATATTCTCAACATAAAAAGGCCGTCTGAAAAGAAACGGTCGGGTTAATTTTCAGACGGCCTTTGGGTTTATTGTTTTGCCCAAGATGCTACGGCATCTGCAAACATGGCGGCAACGTCGAAATCTTTTTGCTTCATGATTTCTTGGAAGCCGGTCGGGCTGGTTACATTGACTTCGGTCAGGTTGTTGCCGATGACATCCAAACCGGCAAGCAAAATACCGCGACGCTTCAATTCAGGCGCAAGGGTTTCTGCAATTTCACGGTCGCGCTCGCTCAATTCCTGTGCCACGCCGCGACCGCCGGCAGCCAAGTTGCCGCGCGTTTCACCGTTTTGCGGAATACGCGCCAAAGCATACGGAACAACTTCCCCGCCGATAATCAAAATGCGCTTGTCGCCATGTACGATTTCAGGAATATAGCGTTGTGCCATGATGGTGCGTGAATCAAGCTGCATCAGGGTTTCAAGGATACTGCCGATATTGGGGTCGGATTCGGTCAGGCGGAAAATTCCCATACCGCCCATGCCGTCCAACGGTTTGATGATGATGTCGCCGTGTTCTTTCAAAAAGGCACGGACATCGGCGGAACGTGTGGTAACCAAAGTGGGCGCGGTAAACTGGCTGAAGTTCAAAATCGCCAATTTCTCATTGAAATCTCGCATTGCCTGCCCGCTGTTAAATACTTTTGCCCCCTGCTGCTCTGCCAACGTCAAAAACTGGGTTGCGTACAGATATTGCATATCAAACGGCGGATCAGTGCGCATAATGACCGCATCGAAATCTTTTAAGGCCGTCTGAACTTTTGCCTCTGCTTTAAACCATTCATGATCGTCATCGTTCTTCGCGCCGACAAACTCAAATGCCGCTGCCTGAGCCACCACCAAGCCTTCACGGACGGACAATTCTCCGCTCAAGGTATGAAAAAGCTGCCAACCGCGCTTTGCCATTTCACGCATCATGGCGTAAGTAGTGTCTTTATAGGTTTTAAAACTTGCCATTGGATCGGCGATAAACAGGACTTTCATCAAAATTTCCTTGTAAACAGACGATATAATCATACCTTGTATTCTGCCTGCCTGAAAAGGTGGCAAAATATAGAAAAGGCCGTCTGAATCCTATTTTCAGACGGCCTTGAAGCTTTTAGGCGGCTGCCAAATGCAAGAGTTCGGCGGCATGGCTGCGTGTGGTATCGGTAATGATTTCGCCACCCAGCATACGCGCGATTTCCTCAATGCGCTGATGATGGTTCAAGACGCTGATTTCGCTGACGGTTTGTTCGCCTTCGCTATGCTTGCGCACCTGCCAATGGTTTTCACCGCAAGAGGCAACTTGAGGAAGATGGGTTACCGCCAAGACTTGATGTTTTTTACCTAAGGCACGCAAAGCTTTACCGACCATTTCAGCAACGCCGCCACCAATACCGGTATCCACTTCGTCAAAAATCAATGTCGGCACTTGCGTGTATTGGCTGGCAACCACTTGCAAAGCCAAGCTGATACGCGCCAATTCGCCGCCGGAAGCCACTTTGTTCAAAGGACGGGACGGATTGCCTTTATTCGCTGCTACTTGGAATTGCACCTGCTCCAGACCATGCGCGGTCGGCGAAGACGGCAACAAGACGATGTCAAAACGTGCGCCCTTCATGGCCAAATGCTGCATATGCTCGGTTGTTTCTTCGCCCAAACGGCCAGCAGCCTGATGACGCATGGCGGAAAGAATATGCGCGGCTTCGTGGTATTCGGCAAGATTGCGTGCGACTGTATTTTCCAAAGCTTCCAAATCGGCAGCCGCGTGCAGGTTTTGCAGGCGCTCATCAATTTCTGCCAACTTTTGCGGCAACTCTTCTGGCTCAATGCGGTATTTGCGCGCCATGCTCATCAATTCGCCCATGCGACTTTCTTGTGCGGCCAATTCATTAGGATCGATATCGCTGCGACCGGCCACATCGCGCATATTGGCACTGATTTCACCCAATTCTGCTTCAATACTTGCCAACATATTCAGGCTCTCGGCAAAGCGCGGCTCAATATTTTGCAGATTGCCAAGCAGTTTTTGGCATTGGTAGATTTGACGTTGGATGCCGTTGTCTCCGTCTATGCTGTCGCCCACCTGCTCGGCGGTTTGCAGCAACTCGGCCGAATGCGCCAAGCTGTCGTGGCTTTGGCTTAAGGTTTCCCATTCATTGGGTTTAAGCTCCAATTGGTTCAATTCATTAAACTGCCATTCCAAACGCTCGCGTTCGATGGCCATGGTTTCTGCCTGCTCTTGCGCTTCTTGCAGTGCCTTTTTCGCATTGACCCAATTTTGATAAAGCTGTTTGACCGTTTCTGCCTGCTCTTTGCTGCCGGCAAATGCGTCTAACAACTCGCGTTGCGCAGACTCTTGATTCAACGAATGATGGGCATTTTGGCCGTGAATATCGATTAACTGCTCGCCAATGGCTTTCAGCTGCGCCAATGTTGCTGCCTGATTATTGATATAACTGCGACTTTTACCCTTGGCATCGATAATACGGCGGATGCTGAGCTCTTCGGCATCTTCTTCCAAAAGGCCTTGCTCATGCAGCTGCGCTTTCAGTTCAGGCAAACCACTGATATCGAACAAAGCCGACAACTGCGCTTCTTTGGCGCCGCTTCGCACTTGACTGTAATCGGCTTTATCGCCCAATAACAGGCCAATCGCATCCAGAGTAATCGATTTGCCTGCGCCGGTCTCGCCCGTCAATACGGTAAAGCCGTTTTGAAAATCAAGATTCAGGTTTTCAACAATGACAAAATCACGCAAAGAAAGTGCCAACAGCATTGCAGTATTCCTTAGTAAATCACCCGCACCTATGCGGAATAGCTTTAGATAAGCTGATTATAACTAAGATTTTTTATAGTTTGAATCAGATTTTTCTTATAGTTTATCTAAGATATTTATTTTAAACAACTTATTTTTTAAGCAGGCAATAAAAAGGCCGTCTGAATATTGCTACATTTTCAGACGGCCTAAATTTGCTTTACTCTGCCAGCTCTACTTGTTCATGCCCCATCAATTCCTGCCCCACTCCGGCAAGCAGGTTCAGATAACGCTCATACTGCTTGAGCATATCGGCAATCAATTCTTTTTGCGTCATATATTGCACATCGTATCCATCGCGCCCATCCGAAAAATACGTCAACGGTATGAACGTTGCTGCATATTTGAAATGAGGCAGGCTGTCTTCACGAATCAACTGGTCGGTAATTTCCCGCTTTACGGATTTAATCCCATAGACAAAATCCCTTACCGTCCCTTTATGCACCACCAGCTCCACCGACGGCTCATCCTGTTGCAACAGGCAACGGATTTCTACGTCCATATTGTATTTTTCGGTCAATTCGTTTTTCAATTCCTGCATTGCCGGAAGCGCCGTATTTTTCATAAATTTGATGATATCGACTTCCTGCGTCTGATTCATCATTTGGCCAAGGCGTTCCCTCCAATGATCGCCCGACCAGAAAATACTGCTCGGATTGACGGCGGTTGCAAAATAGTTGGCATCGTTGTTCAGGGCTTTCCACAAAGAAACCATCATAAAAATCATCAACACCGCAAACGGCAGAGACGCAATCAAGGTCATGGTTTGCAAGATAGGCAAACCGCCGGCGCCCAGCAACACAATAGCCACAGCCGAAATCAACACGCCCCACATAACCGATTGCCACTTGGGCGAAGCCAGCCCTTTATCGCGCGAAGCAATATTGTTCAGCACATAAATGCCCGAGTCGGCAGAAGTGATAAAAAACAGCGAAATCACCAGCAATGCTACCAAGCTGCTGACAACCGGCCACGGCAGATAATTTAAAAAGGCAAACAACAATTTTTCAGGCTCGTTGGTCAAGGCAGACAAGGCGCCGTTTGCCACATGCGTGTCCAGCCACAAGGCTGAATTGCCAAATACGGTAAACCACAAAATACTCATCAGGCTAGGCACTGCCAATACACCAAAAATAAATTCGCGGATGGTTCTGCCTCGCGAAATTCGGGCAATGAACAAACCGACAAAAGGCGACCACGAACACCACCAAGCCCAATACAACACCGTCCAGCCGGTAAACCATTTTGTATGCTCAGGCTCGTAGGTATATGACTTAAAGCTGAACGAAACGAAGTTACTCAAATAAGTGCCCAAATTGTCGCTGAATGCGAAAATCAAATACGTCGTTGGCATACTCAACAAGACAAACAACAGCAATGACAGTGCCAATACCAAGTTGGTTTCACTCAAAATTTTGACGCCTTTACTCACGCCCGAAGTTGCGGAAAATATGGCAATCGCCATCACAACGACGATGATGCCGACCTGCAAGACATAGCTGTTGTCCTGCACCCAGCCCATCTTCAACAAACCGGAACCCATTTGTGCCGCACCAAATCCCAAGGTTGTGATAATACCGAACAAAGTCGCAATCAAAGCCATCACATCGATGGCATCGCCCATTTTGCCGTTGATTTTGTCTTTTAAAATCGGATAAAAACAGGAGCGCAACGCCAGCGGCAATTTATAGCGGAAACCGAAATACGCCAAGGCAAGCGCAATGATTCCGTAGATTGCCCAGGCATGAATCCCCCAGTGGAACACCGTATGCAGAATCGCCTCTTGCGCATTGCCTTTGGCAATCGGGGAAGAGAAATGCGATAAAGGCTCGGCCACCCCGAAAAACATCAAGCCCACGCCCATACCGGCTGCAAACAGCATAGCCAGCCATGATAAAAACGAAAACTCAGGTTCGTCCTCGTTTGTACCCAGCCTGATACTGCCGAAGCTGCTGATGGGAAGCGCCAATAAGAAAATAAGGAATACAGAGAAAGTCAGAATGTAAAACCAGCTGACATTTTGAAAGATAAACTGCTTCATTGCATTTAACAAAGCCTCAGTATTTTGAGGCCAAACCAAAGCAGCTGACAAAAGCAAAAGGACGAAGAAAAGCGTAATACCGACCACGCTTGGGTTGAAAGAAGATTTGTTTTGAATGAATTGTTTGAATTTCATATCGGTTCCGTAGTTGATACAGCGCATATTTGAAGAACAAACGGGCTGCCGATTGATAAAGAGGGAAACGTTTCCGTATGCCTTCTCAAACTATTACAGAATGAGAGATATTTATTCTAATAATTTTTAAATTATATCACAAAATCAATAAGTTACAAAACTAAACGAAAATTTTGTTTAAAATCATAATGTTACACAACAATAAAGGCCGTCTGAAACACGATTGTTTCAGACGGCCTTTACATTCAAATCAGTTAATCAGTCTGCTTCCTGATTCTACTGCTTCTTCAGCTTCCTCATCGCCTGTCGGCGGCGTTTCCATCAAATCGGGCAACACCAGCTCGCCCAATTCAGTCAGCGGCGGCAATTCTTCCAAACTTTCTAAACGCAAATCGTTTAAGAATGTTGCCGTTGTCGCCCACAAAGCCGGACGGCCGACAGAATCACGGTGGCCGATGACTTCAATCCAGCCCCTATCCTGCAAGGTTTGCATGACATTTTGCGACACCGCCACGCCGCGTATGCCTTCGATATCGCCACGCGTGACCGGTTGTTGATAGGCAATAATCGCCAGCGTTTCCATCACGGCGCGGGAATAACGCGGCGCGCGCTGCTCTTGCAGGCTGCCCAGTCGTTCAAAGGCGGCTTGGGCGATTTGGAAACGCCAGCCCTCATGGGTATGCACCAGTTGCAAAGCCCTGCCCTGCCAGCGGGCCTTCAGTTGCGCCAACACGTCAATCAGCTTGTCTTGCGACAACGGCGGCACGCACAATTCGCGCATGGCTTTTTCGTTTAAGGGTTCGACTTGCGTCAACAGCGCCGCTTCAATCAGCGCATCGGGAGAAAGTTTTTCAGTCATAATAAAATCAATGTTCAGACGGCATAAATAGCCAAAGGCCGTCTGAAAGACAATATGGTCAACGGTTTGTTACGCGCTCAAATGCGCTTTCAGTTTTTCTTCGTCCAAAAACCAATGGCAGATTTCGGTATCGCCATCTAGCAAAACAGGTACCAGCTCATTGTACTTTTCTTCTAAAACCGGATCTTCATCAACATCGACAATATCCAGCTCAAATCCAAACTGCTCCTGATAAGGCTTTAATTGTTCACGCATTTTGTGGCACAGGCTGCAATATTCCCGAAACATCAAGGTCAGTTTCATGGCGGTTACTCTCGGAGGGACAAAAGCGGCCATTGTATAGCAAAATGCTTCCAAACCATACAGGTATGACAAAGGCCGTCTGAAGGCGCGAAACGAAATCAAGGATTTCTGTCACGCCTTCAGACGGCCTTTATGTGTATTCTAAAATTAAGACTGAACGTTGATACCGGCAGTCACGGTATTTTGGGCACTGCTTGCTGTCAAAAACGATGCAGCCAATTCGCCGCAGCAACCGCAACAAGTCGCCACGCCCAATTGAGCCTGCAAATCGCTCATGGTGGTTGCACCGGCGGCGATGGTCTCTTTGATGTCGTGGTCAGTAATGGCGTTGCAGATGCAGACAAACATGATGTGCTCCAATAATTTTGTTACCCTCTGTAATTGAGAGTAGGATTTATTCTTGAACGTAAATATAAATAAAAACGGTTTGCATTGCAATATTGGCACTGTCCTTTTGTTTTGAAATTTTTCTATGTAAATTTGTATTTTGATTGTTATTTTATAAATAATAAACTTTATAACCGTTCAGACGGCCACGATAACAAAAGGCGGCATCTTCGAAATGCCGCCTCTATTCATGAACGGGAATGGTGTTCATCGACCATGTTTTTCAAACGAATATTGGCAACATGGGTATAAATCTGCGTGGTATTAATGTCGGAATGTCCCAACATCATCTGGACCGAACGCAAATCGACGCCATGATTGACCAAATGCGTGGCAAAAGCATGGCGCAAACCGTGCGGACTGAGCGAAGCAATACCGGCCGCTTCGGCATATTCTTTGACTATCATCCATGCAAGCTGACGGCTGATGCCGCTGCGTTTCTGGCTGACAAATACTTCGTCGCAAATTTTGTTTTTCAGCAATAACGGGCGCGATTCGTTGCAATAGCGTTCCACCCAATACGCTGCCTCCTGCCCCAGCGGAACCAGACGCACTTTGTCGCCCTTACCTATGGTACGGATACAGCCGCGATGTAAATCGATATCGCTGAGCGTCAATTTAACAGCTTCGGTCACGCGCAAACCTGTTGCATACATGACTTCAAGCAAGGCTTTGTCGCGCAGCCCGTGCGGCGTTTCCACATCCGGCGCAGCCAGCAGCGCGTCGATTTGGGCTTCGGTAATCAGCGTGGGCAGTTTGCGTTCTGATTTCGGCGCTTTGAGAAAACGGGTGGGATTGTCTGCTCTTTGACCCGTTTCTTCCAACCAGACGTACATGCGCTTGCAAGCCGACAATGCTCGCGCTTGGGACGTACTTTTTTCCCCTTCCGCATACACGGCATCAGACAGGGCAAATTCATCGGCGCTCAACCAATCCTGCCCGCCCTCGGCCAAACGCGCAGCAACTTTGACCAAATCACGGCGGTAACTTTGCAGCGTATTGTGGCTGAGCCTGTCTTGCAGCCAAAGGGATTCAAGCAGCTTGTCTATTAAATCGTCCATACTCATCAAACTGTATTGAAAGGCCGTCTGAACGGCATGACTTTACATCCGTTCAGACGGCCTTAGGTTTTCAAAGCCCTATTTAAGAGGCTTGAGAGATTGTATCCAGCACTTCCTGCGCGTGTCCGGCTACTTTGACTTTGCGCCATTCATGGGCGATTTCGCCGTTTTCGTCCAACACAAACGTGCTGCGCTCGATGCCGAGGGATTCTTTGCCGTAAAGCTTTTTCAGCTTGATCACGTCAAACAGTTTGCAGACGGTTTCTTCTTTGTCGCTCAACAATTCAAACTGAAAGCCTTGTTTGGCGCAGAAATTCTGATGCGATTTAACGCCGTCGCGCGAAATGCCGACAACGGTATAGCCCAATGCTTTGAATTGTTCCAATCTGGCGTTGAAATCCAAGCCTTCGGTGGTACAGCCGGGCGTGCTGTCTTTAGGATAAAAATAGACAACCAACGGCAAATGTTCGGCGGAGTTAAAATCGCTGCCGGAAGAAGATGGGAGTGTAAATTGATATTTTGACATATTATTCCTTTCAGACGGCCTAAACCTAGCCTGCGTTTATTTTTCGCTTAAATTCAAATAACTGCGCGTACCTTGAAAATCTTCCAATGCACGCAACAAAAGCTTAAAGTGGTCGTCATTACCGGCCAGATCCAACTCATCGGCATTGACAGTCAGCAAAGGAGCGCTTTGATACAAATGGAAGAAATGGCTGTATTCGTCATGCACCCGTCCCAAATAGCCTTCGGGGAACAAGCTGATAATACCTTCGTGACGTTTTTGCAGGCGTTTGCGGTTGTTTTCGACGGCGGTTTGCAGATAAATCACCACATCAGGCTCCGCGTATTGCGGCAGAATGCGTTGTTTCATATCGGCAAAAAGCTGCTGCTCGTCATCATTCAAAACGATAGGCGTAAAAATACGATCTTTTTCCGGCAAAAAATCAGCCACAACCATTCCGCCTTGCGCACATTGGTCTTCAATAATATTCACGCTTTCAGCGCGGCGCGTCAGGAAAAAAAGTTCGGCAGCCAAGCCATTATTGGAAACATTGCTGTAAAACTTCATGAGAAACGGATTGTGATCCGGATTCTCCGACAACAGCAACGCACTGAAATGCTCTGCCAAGCGGCGGCTCAAAGCAGTCTTGCCGCTACCGATGGCGCCTTCGACAACAATATAACGAGGATTCATAGTAACTCTTTGTAATGTGTTTCCCAACAATATTTTATAGCAAAAAAGGCGTGTCCAACACGCCCTTTCTTGTTTTAGTCCGTTTTTCAGACGGCCTTTATTCTTTCAACAGGCGAATACCCTGCCCGCCCAAAGCCTGAGCCAAATCAGCCGCACGGCCATGCTCGCCCAACTCGAAATTCGGAAGGATTTCGGCCAGAGGCAACATAACGAAACTGCGCTCATGCGCGCGCGGATGCGGCAAGGTCAAATGCAGGTCATCGCTGCAGATACCGTCAAAATCAATAATGTCCAAATCCAAAGTGCGCGGCGCATTACGGAAGGTACGTTCGCGCCCAAATTCGGCCTCGATGCGGTTTAACTCTGCCAACAGCGCTACGCCGTCCAATGAAGTTTTCACCGCACAAACGGCGTTCACAAAATCAGGCTGATCATCATAGCCGACCGGCGCAGTCAGATACAGGGAAGATGTTTTTTCGAGCCGGATATGCGGATGCGCGGCCAATTCGGCCAAAGCGGCGCGAACCTGTTCAGCAGGATTGGCAAGATTGCTGCCCAAAGCGATAACGGCAAAATGCGGATACATTTCAGACGGCCTCTTTTAAAACGGCAGCGTTTTGGTTTTGGCAAGGAAAACAATCGTGGCAACACACGACATGGCCAAAACGTAGACGATATAGAACTTCGGCGAACGCGGACGCGAACGCATCATAATCATGCCCAACACAATATAAACCAGCAACAGCAGGATTTTCATGCCAAGCCACGGCGCATTGAACGGCGAAAAATGAGTAATCTTCATCAGCCACAAGCCGGTAAACAGCAACATGGTGTCGTTCAAATGCGGCATGGCCTTCCAAATGCCTGCCAACGGTTTCTCAGGATGACGCCAGAGCAGGAAAAAACGGATGTTGAACAACAGAATGGTAATGGCAACGAAAATCTGATGGCTGTATTTTACAAACAGATATTGCATGGCAGTTTCTTATGTTGAGGGTTGAAAAACAAAGCAGCTATTTTACCGCAAACATCTATTTCTGACGCAACTTTTCAATCGCCAGCAGATAGGGAGGCGCATTGCGGCGGTTGACAAAGCCATAGCGTAACACGGCAAATGCTTCCTGCGGCAAAGTTTCCGCCCATTGCACAATCGCTTCAGCCTCTATACGGCCGGCTTCATGCCCCGGATACAATACCGCCACGGCAAGCCCGCCCTCTTTCAGCAAACCCAAAGTATCCGTCAGCGCACGGATGCTGCTTGCTGCTTCAGTTGTACAGCTTTTATCGCCTCCCGGCAGCCAACCGAAATTAAATACTGCGGCATCTAAAGGCTCGTCGATATAAGACAAAAGGTTTTCATGGCCGTCATGTATCAGGGCTACCCGACCATCTACGCCGTTTTCTTTCAGACGGCCTTGAGTCTGCGCCAGTGCTTTAGATTGCACATCAAACACCCACACCCTACCCGTCTCGCCAACCGACTGCGCCAACAACAAAGTATCATGCCCGTTTCCGGCCGTCGCATCCAAAGCGCGGCCGCCTGCTTTTAAGGCTTGTCGTAACAGGGAGTGGGCAAAGGGAAGAATGTTTTCAAGCAGCATGATAAAGGTCGTCTGAAAATAAAAATACCCTACCGCAAAAGCGGTAAGGTATTGAAAAACAGGAATGCGTTACATCATTTATTCGGCAGGTTGTTGCACAGTCTCAACTTGAACCGGAGCAGCTGCAGCAGCGGCTTGAGGTTGTTTGTTTTCGTGTTGCAGGCTGACTGCGCGTGCAGGAACGATTGTTGAGATAGCGTGTTTGTAAACCATTTGAGTGACGGAAGTATTACGCAGCAGAACAACGTACTGGTCGAATGATTCCACTTGGCCTTGCAGCTTGATGCCGTTTACCAAGTAGATTGAAACCGGAACGTGCTCTTTACGCAACGCATTCAAAAAAGGATCTTGTAACATTTGTCCTTTAGCTGTCATATTCTTGAGCTCCATTATTATGATTGTAAAGACGCCAAAACCAAAATCGGCGTTTGATGGGATTGTAGCCCCGAATAGGATAAATTACCAACTATTTTTTTCTATCACACCGTTTAGGAATCCAGCAATAAGGGAACTTCCCGTCAAACCGACTGTTTCATTTCCATATTCACAACAACCCTAAACCCAAATTGGATGTTTTTTTAAATTCGGCAAATCCTATCGAAAATATGCTATGAAGTTCTAATAAGCTGTTTTTTATGATAAAAAGGCCGTCTGAAATTGTTCAGACGGCCTTTGTGCTTATTTGCTGAATTGTTTTTTCACGCTAACTTTAGTTTTCTTCTTGAAGCGGTTTTTCTCTTCCTTGCGGCCTTCGCGTTTCTCAATACGGTTGCTCAGGCTGACACGGCGCAACGGTTTTTTCTTCGGTTTGTCTTCCGCATTTTCATACGGGTTTTCCGAAACATTGTATTGAATTCTGAGCGGCGTCCCTTGCAGATTGAAGGCTTTGCGGAACGTTTGGGTCAGATAACGTGTGTAGCTGTCAGAAATGGCATGCAGCGAATTGCCGTGAACCACAATCACCGGCGGATTCATGCCGCCCTGGTGGGCATAACGCATTTTCGGACGCACCAAGCCTGCGCGCGGCGGCTGTTGGCGCCCGATAGCGCTTTGCAATACGCGCGTGATTTTCGGCGTCGGCATCTTAATCATTGCCGCGTTGTAGGCAGCCTGAATGCTTTCAAACAAACCGTCTATACCGCGCTCTTTCAATGCAGAAATAAAGTGGAACTTAGCAAAATCAAGGAAATACAGTTTGCGGTTGATATCGCGTTTCACTTGCTCGCGACGCTCTTCGCTGATGCCGTCCCATTTATTGACCGCCACCACCAAGGCACGGCCTGCTTCCAAAGCAAAACCTGCAATCGTCGCATCTTGATCGGCGATATCTTGTTGCGCATCCAACACCAAAACAGCAACGTTTGCCGCTTCAACCGCCTGCATAGCTTTGATAACGGAGAATTTTTCCACCGCTTCATCCACTTTGCCACGACGACGCACACCTGCGGTATCGATGATGGTAAACGGTTTGCCTTCACGTTCAAAATCGATATGGATACTGTCGCGCGTCGTGCCTGCCATATCAAAGGCAATCACGCGCTCTTCGCCGAGAATGGCGTTTACCAAGGTCGATTTACCGACATTTGGACGGCCGATTACAGCAAAAACAGGATGTTTCGCTTCTTCCTCTTCCTTTTCAGGCTCAGGGAAGGTTTCCAAAATATCTTCAATCAGATAATACACGCCATCGCCGTGCGCACCTGAAATAACATAAGGGTCGCCCAAAGCAAGTTCGTAGAACTCGGCGGCAAGTACGGCCCTATTGCCGCCTTCGCCTTTATTCACGGCCAAATAAACGGGACGCGGGCTTTGGCGCAAACGGTCGGCAATGATTTTATCTTGCGGCGTCAAACCGGTGCGGCCGTCCACCAAAAACACAACCGCATCGGCTTCATCGACAGCCTGCAAGGTTTGTTTTGCCATTTCGTGCAAAATACCGCTGTCCACAACCGGCTCAAAACCGCCGGTATCGATGACCAAATAAGGTTTGCTGCCGACTTTGCCATGACCGTAATGTCGGTCACGCGTCAGGCCGGGCAAGTCATGCACGAGCGCGTCTTTGGTGCGCGTCAAACGGTTGAATAAAGTAGATTTGCCGACATTGGGGCGGCCGACAAGCGCGATGGTTGGTTTCATGATGGAGTCTTTCTGTGTCAAGTGCCGCCTAAAATCGGGAGCGGAACACAAGCAGGTGTTTTAAAAACACGGTTGATAAGGATAAGTGTAGGCCGTCTGAAAAGTCATTGCAACTTCAGACGGCCTTGATTTCAAACAAACTTATTTCAAGCTGTCGATTTTCATTTGCAGCAATTCGCGGCCTACTGCGGTTTGCGGCATTTTGCTCAAAGCAGCTTCGTAACTTTGTACGGCTTCTTTGGTTTTATTTTGGGCAACGTAAACATCGCCTTTGGTTTCCAGCATCAAAGGCTCGAAATCAGCCTCAACCTGAGTATTTAGGGCATTGATGGCGGCATCGTATTTTTTTTTCTGCAACAGGACAACGCCCAAACGCTGAGCTGCCAAAGCTTGAACCAGCGGTGCGTTTTGGTTTTTCAGCACCCAATTCAAATGACCTTCCGCCACATCATAACGGCCGGCATCAAACTCGGTCGCCGCTACCATCAAAGTGGCTTGGGCTGTCGAAATAGAATCAGGATAGTTTTTTTGCAATTCGGCCAAATCGGCGTTGATGGCTTTAGGATCGGTTTTTTGCTGCGCCTTTTCCACCATTTGTGCCAATACGGCGGCAGCTTCCTGATCTTTTGAAGCTTTTTGGCCTTGGTAAATGGTGTAACCCAAATACCCCAAAGCCGCCACAATCAGCAAGGCAAAGATCCAACGGCCAGTGCGTTTCCAAAAATATTTAAAGTTGTCTAACTCTTGTTGTTCTTCCAAATGGGCTGCCATTTATGCGTTCTTCCATTGTTGTAAAGTGTCTGTCAAATCAGCGGCGGCAACGGTTTGTTGTTCGTGTTTGCCCTGCATATCTTTCAGGGTAACCGTACCGTTTGCCAGCTCATCCTGAGCCACAATCAGGGCAAAGCGTGCGCCACTGTTGTCTGCTTTTTTCATTTGCGCTTTCAGGCTCTGATAGCCGGAATGCTGCATCACATTGAAGCCTTGAGCGCGCAAGGCTTGCGCGTATTTCATCACCTGCAAGTCCGCACCTTCGCCTTGGTGCATTGCATAGACATCAGGCGCGGCGTTCACTTCCAGTGAGCCGTATTCGCTCACCAAAAGCAGCAGGCGCTCAATACCCATCGCAAAGCCGATAGACGGCGCAGGCTTACCGCCAAGCTCTTCAATCAAACCATCGTAACGGCCGCCACCGCACACAGTCGCCTGCGCGCCGAGTTTGTCGGTCGTCCACTCAAAAACCGTCTGATTGTAGTAATCCAAACCGCGTACCAAGCGCGGATTTTCAACATATTGAATACCCAAACCGTCCAACATCACCTTGAAGCATGCATAGTGGTTTTGCGAAGCCTCGCCCAAGTAATCCACCAAACGCGGCGCCGCGTTGCAGATTTCCTGCAAATCAGGATTTTTCGTATCCAAAACCCGTAAAGGATTGGTTTTCAGACGGCGTTTGCTGTCTTCGTCCAGTTGCGCCTCATAGCGGGTCAGATATTCAACCAATGCCGCACGGTGTGCCGCACGTTCCTCACGGTTGCCCAAGCTGTTGATTTCCAAAGTCAGATATTCGCGAATACCCAATTTTTCCCATAAGTCGGCAGACATCGCGATGATTTCCGCATCAATATCCGGACCTTCAAAACCCAAAGCTTCGATACCGACCTGATGGAACTGACGATAACGGCCTTTTTGCGGACGCTCGCGGCGGAACATCGGCCCCATATACCACAGCTTTTGCGGGCTGTTGTACAGAAGGTTGTGTTCGACCACCGCACGCAAACAAGAAGCCGTACCTTCAGGACGCAAGCTCAAACTCAAAGAATCGTTTGAATCGGAGAAGGTATACATTTCCTTGCCGACCACATCGGTTTCCTCGCCGATGGAGCGGACAAACAAACCGGTTTGTTCGACAATCGGCGTACGAATTTGCTGATAGCCGTAAGCGCGTGTCCAGCGACCGACCGTATCTTCAAACGCCTGCCAAAACGCAGCCGTCAGTTTGAAATCTTTTTGTTCGACAGGTAAAAGGTCGTTCATACCTTTTACAGATTGAATTTTTTGTGCCATTTCAATATGGGATAAGCGAAAATCAAATAGTTGGGCATTATAGCTGATTTTTAAGGGTTTGTGAGGTTGGGAACAAATCAAAAGGCCGTCTGAAATCGGTTTTCGCATTCAGACGGCCTGTAAAGTAGATTACAGAATCATATTCAATGATTCCAACACTTCCCCTGCTTTTCAACTTAAATTTCTTAGAAACATATTCAATATAGATTCAATGCCGTTATACTTGGATTCTTTTCATCCCATCCCTATGCACATCATGAAAACATTACGCTCTCTTTTTGTTATCGGCTTGTTAACCACCAGCTTACCCTACCAAGCGATGGCTGCAAATAACGCCACGAATAATCAAGCCAAAATAGATTTAGTCAAAAAAGTTTATCTGTCTAAAGTGGATTTAGGCTCTGAACACAATCGTGTTACCACACCGGAACTACAAAAAATCATCCGACAATTCAATAAATTCGACACAAATATCCGTAAGCAACCCGATATGGAGATGGGATGTGATATGCCGATACATTACTACTTGGGCTTTGGTCAGGATCATCCTGATAACTTCCATAAAACCTTGCAAGTCACTGTCACTTCTCCCCATACCGTCCGGGCAACATTTAAACAATTTGACGGTCATAGGGTCGGTGCAGATTTCACGTTGAAATGTACGGAAAACCGTTGTTTGATAGACGATTTTAAGATGATTGGCGATCAAACCAGCATTAAAACCGATTACAAACTCGTTTTGCGCAAACAAAAATGTGAGTGAGCCGACAAAATAAAAGGGCTGCCCAAACAAATGGAGCAGCCCTTTTATTTTGCAATCAAGGTCGTGAAGGGTGCGGATTTAAGCGGACAGGCGGCAAATTAGGTTTTCCGTATTGGGAAACAGCTTGTCTGCCTGAAGCCACTTTCCCTGACTGCATGACGCCGCTATCGTTGCGTATTGGATGTGCGGCATACTCGTCTTGATTTAATTGTGAACCTTCTTCATTGACTTCATGCTCTACCACAAGTTCATACTCATTATCGTATGCCTTACTCTTGCCAAGCCGAACTTCCCCTCCCGCCATAGCGGATACGGAAAACGCGGATAACATGATGATTATGCCAATTTTTCTCTGCATAATATTCTCCTTTTCTCAAATATTGCTTCTTTATCATTTCTGTAATTTATGCCACAAAAGCAAGTTCCAAAGAAACCAGTTTCTTTGGTCGGTTGAAGAATCTATTTAAGCACAAAACCTGCATCACTACATATCCGTTATTAGAAGTTTATTTTCCATATAAACAAGGCCGTCTGAAAAAATCCTAAAAACCGAGTACAATCCGCCGCATGAAAAAACGTCCCAACCCCCTCCCCCTTTTAGACGGTGTCAAACCCAGCTACTTGGTTTTACCGCATAAAAAGCAGTTTTACGGCTTGCCTCTGCTGCATTTTTTATGCACTCATTTTCCCTTTGTCGGCGAAGAAAACTGGCGGCGGCGGCTGAACAGCGGTTTTGTGGTGGGCGCGGATGGCGTACCGTTTGATGAGAATACCTTGTTCGAGCCCGGCAAGACGATGTTTTATTACCGTGAAACCAGCCGTGAGAGCGAGCCGCGTATTCCGTTTGAAGAAAAGATTTTGCATATTGACGAGCATTTGATTGTGGTGGACAAACCGCATTTTCTGTCCGTCATCCCCAGCGGCAGGTTTTTGCGGGAAACCTTGCTCACGCGCCTGCGTCTGCGGCCGGAATTACAGCATTTGAATGTTGAAGACATTACGCCGATTCATCGCTTGGACAAAGATACGGCAGGCGTTATGCTGCTTTCGCTCAACCCTGCCACGCGTCGCGATTATCAGACCATGTTCCAAGAAAAAACCGTCCGAAAAACCTATGAAGCGGTGGCGCCGACGCGGACGGATTTGAACTATCCGCTGCATATTTCATCCCGAATGGAACGAGGCGAAAAATTCTTCCTCACACGTGAAACGGAAGGCGAACCCAACGCTCACACGACCATCGAACTTATCGAAAACCGCGGCGCATTCAGCCTCTACCGCCTCACGCCGCATACAGGAAAGAAACACCAGCTCCGCGTGCATATGATGAGTTTGAATATGCCGCTGATGAACGATGCGCTTTACCCTACCCCATTAGCAGCCGATGATGAAGACTATGAAAAGCCTTTAAAACTTCTGGCCAAAAGAATAGAGTTTACCGATCCTGTCAGCGGAGAAATCCGCGTATTTGAAAGCGGTTTTGCGCTTTAAGTTATCCAATCCAATAAAAAAGGCCGTCTGAAATTTTTCAGACGGCCTTTTGGTCACGGAATCATTTGATTAGTGATGAATGCAGCTGCACTCTTTGTTCATATCAATCACCATACGACCGGTAATTTTACCTTCGCGCATTTCTTGGAAGATAGTAGGCGCTTCATCCAAAGCACGCAACTCGACTTTAGGCACAACCAAGCCTTCTGCGCCGAATTGGAATGCTTCTTCCAAATCTTTGCGGGTACCAACCAGAGAGCCGACCACTTCGATGCCGTCCAATACCAAACGTGGGATAGACAAATCCATAGACTCAGGTGGCAAGCCGACTGCAACAACACGGCCGCCGGCACGGACGCAATTAACGCCTGAATTGAAGGCTGCTGCAGATACGGCTGTTACAACGGCTGCGTGTGCGCCGCCGGTTTTCTCTTGGATGACTTGAGCCGCATCTTCTTTGGCAGCATTGATCACCAAATCCGCACCGGTTTCTTTAGCAAAAGCCAGTTTGTCATCGTTGACGTCAATGGCAACAACGTGCGCGCCAAACACTTTTTTCGCGTATTGAACTGCCAAGTTGCCCAAACCGCCTGCGCCGTAAATCGCAATCCATTGGCCAGGACGAACGCCGGAAACTTTAATGGCTTTATAAGTAGTCACACCGGCACAAGTAATGCTCGAAGCTTGCGCAGGATCCAAGCCTTCAGGGACTTTGACCGCGTAATCGGCACTCACGATACAGTGGGTCGCCATACCGCCGTCGGCAGTATAACCTGCGTTCAATACGGAGCGGCACAAGGTTTCGCGGCCGGTATTGCAGTATTCGCAAGAACCGCAGCTTTGGAACAGCCATGCGATGCTGACACGGTCACCAACTTTCAGATTTTTCACACCGTCGGCAACTTCTTTAACCAAACCGATACCTTCATGTCCCAACACGCGACCCGGTTTGTCGCCGTAATCGCCTGCTGCAACGTGCAAGTCGGTGTGGCACACGCCGCAATACTCGACTTCTACCAACGCCTCGCCGTATTCCAGCGGACGTAGTTCGCGTTCAACAACTTCTACATCACCTGCTACATCTTTATTTACTACCACAGCATGCATTTTCATAAGAGAGTCTCCTAGGGTGTTGAAAAACTGTTTAGCTATAAATGAGAATACTCCCCATACCCGAAGTCGTCAACCCATAATCTTTTTAAAAACAAATAGTTATAATGTTATACCATAACAAATTCTACTTAAGCCGTATAAATCTTTAAATATATTAACAAATATGCTTTCATTTCAATCAAATCCTTTATTTTTCAGACGGCCTGCTACATGAAATAACATTGCAAATGTAAATTTTAAGAATATTCTCATTTTTAGTACTTGAACTTAAAAAGAAAAAAGAATAAGCTGTTTTCATGGCGCAGAAACACGCCTTCCCATTCATTAAGGAGACAGCATTATGGCAAAAGATTTAAATGTGTTTGATAAAGAATACGGCCTTTTAATCAACGGCGAATGGACGAAAGGTAGCGAAGGCAAACTTTTATCCTCTTACAACCCTGCCAATGGCGATGAGTTGGCCAAGTTCACAGACGCAACCGATGCCGATGTCGATGCTACCGTAGCCGCTGCGCAAGAAGCATTCAAAACATGGCGTAAAACCACAACTGCCGAACGCGCGGCCATTTTGAACAAAATCGCCGATGTAATTGACGAAAACGCCGAATTGTTTGCCCTGCAAGAAACCTTGGACAACGGCAAACCGATCCGCGAAACCCGCGCCGCCGACGTGCCTTTGGCTTCCGACCATTTCCGCTATTTCGCCAGCGTGATCCGCGGCGAAGAAGGCACTGCGACCCAGCTTGACGCCGAAGACCTGTCCATCGTTTTGCGCGAACCGATCGGCGTTGTCGGCCAAATCATTCCTTGGAACTTCCCATTCTTGATGGCCGCATGGAAAATCGCTCCGGCATTGGCCGCAGGTTGTACCATCGTCATCCACCCTTCTTCCAGCACTTCATTGAGCCTGTTGTCCCTCGCTCAAAAAATCAACCACTTGCTGCCTAAAGGCGTGTTGAACGTGATTACCGGCCGCGGTTCCAAATCAGGCGAATACATGCTGCACCACAAAGGCTTCAACAAACTGGCCTTTACCGGCTCGACCGAAGTCGGCCGCCGCGTCGGCATCGCCGCCGCCGAATTGCTGATTCCGTCCACTTTGGAATTGGGCGGCAAATCTGCCAACATCTTCTTCGACGATATGCCTTTCGACAAAGCCCTCGAAGGCGCGCAAAAAGGTATTTTGTTCAACCAAGGCCAAGTGTGCTGCGCCGGTTCGCGCATTTTTGTACAAGAAGGCATTTACGACAAATTCGTCAATGCATTGGCGGAAGAATTCAAAAAAATCAAAGTCGGCCTGCCTTGGGAAGACGATACCCAAATGGGTTCGCAAGTCAATGCCGGACAACTCGAGACTATTTTGAAATACGTCAAAATCGGCGAACAGGAAGGCTGCCGCATCATTACCGGCGGTAAAAAAATCGAAGGCGCATTGGGCAAAGGCGAATTTGTCGAGCCTACTTTGATTGAGGCCAGCAACGAAGCCCGTGTTTCCCAAGAAGAAATCTTCGGCCCGGTTGCCACCGTGATTAAATTCAAAACCGAAGAAGAAGTCATCAAAATGGCCAACGACAGCGAATACGGCTTGGGCGGCGCAGTGTGGAGTACCGACATCAACCGCTGCCTGCGTGTTTCCAATGCGCTGGAAACCGGCCGCGTTTGGGTGAACTGCTACAACCGCCTGCCCGCAGGCGCACCGTTCGGCGGCTACAAAACTTCAGGCATCGGCCGCGAAACCCACAAAATGATGCTCGCCGCCTACACCCAAGTGAAAAACATCTACATCAGCACCCGTGAAGAACGCGAAGGCTTCTATTAATTGAATGTTCGTATGATAGCGGTTTGAACATGATAGGGCCGTCTGAAAAGTTTTCAGACGGCCCTATCAATCACACAATAACTTTTTTAGGAGATAAATTATGTCAAAACATAAAACACGTTACATTCTGCCGCTGCTGGCCGTGATGGCATCCGCCGCCTGTGTCGGTGCGACAGGGTCGTCTGAAAAAGCCACAAATGCGCTTAAACCGCAGAAGGAAAATAATCTTTGTCCCGAACCTGTAAAAGAAATGGACGATGATTGTTTGAGGCTGACATCAAGGGAGTTCGAAGGCAAATTGAACACAAAATATAAAGATTTATTTAGGCGGGCTGCCACCAAAGACAAAAAACTGCACGGTTTATCCAAACAGTATTTCACAAGCGTCCGCTCAAAATGGGAGGCTTATCGGGACGAACTCTGTGATGATCCGACGGTAACGACTGATTTAAAATCACCGGCGGACAGAGTTTTTTATATGTGTTATATTGAACAAACACAACATCATTTGAAGTCATTGGAGCGTTTTTGATTTTTTAGGAGACTGATATGTCGAAACACAAAATCCGTTACATTCTGCCGTTGCTGGCAATAATGACATCCGCCGCCTGTGTCGGTGCGGCGGGGTCGTCTGAAAAAACTAACAAAAAAGATGCAAAGCAACAGAACAGGGCTATTTGTCCGGAGCCTGTCAATCTGATGAGTGATGATTGCTTGAGTATTACTTTAGGGGAATTCGAGGACAAGCTGAAGAAAAAGTATGAAGAATTGTTCCGACGTGCAGCAGCCAAAGACCCAAAATTGCACGGATTGTCCAAACAGTATTTTGCAAGCGTCCGCTCGAAATGGGAGGCTTACAAAGAAGAACTTTGCGACGACCCAACGGTAACGACCGATTTGAAAACACCTTCAGACAGGATTTATTCTCTTTGCGCCATTGAGCAGACGAAACTTCATTTGAAGGCATTGGAGCGTTTTTGATTTTTTTAGGAGACTGATATGTCGAAACACAAAATCCGTTACATTCTGCCACTGCTAGCCGTGATGGCATCCGCTGCCTGTGTCGGTGCAGCAGGGTCGTCTGATAAAGCTGCAAATGCCGTTAAACCGAAACAGGAAAAGAATCTTTGTCCCGAACCTGTTGACCAAATGGATGAAGATTGTTTAGAAATTACTCTGCTGAAACTTGAAAACAAACTGGATATGAAGTACAAAGATTTATTTCGACGTGCCGCTTCCAAAGATTCAAAGCTACATGGGCTGTCCAAACAATATTTTATAAATGTCCGTTCAAAATGGAAGGCTTATAAGGAGGAACTTTGTTCCGACCCGACAATCACAACCGATTTGAAAACTCCTTCAGATAAAATCCTCTATCTGTGTGACGTTCAACAAACACAATATCACTTGAAAGCATTGGAACGTTTTTAATTTTTATAGGAGACTGATATGAGTCGTTTTACAGGCGGAGACCATCTGAAACCGGAAGACGGTTTGAAATACTATATCCATCAAGCCATGATGGTAAACGAATTGTCGGGCGGGCACGGCGCGTACAAAATATCGAATGCGGAGAAGGCTGCCAGCGGTCCAAGTTTCGGCCCTATCCAATACGACATAGGCAGCAATGACAAAGGACAGCAATTATTGGAACGGATTGCGCGAGAGGCAACAGACTCAAAAGGCAACCGTTTTATTTCTGATAATGAAATAAAGCAGATGCAAATCCATCTATACAAGCCGTTCAATAAAATGTCTGCCGAAGACAAACAGGTGTATCAAAATCTGAAACCGAAATTGAATCAGGCTTTGGCTTCCGAAGCGGGTATTTCATTAATCAATCGGGATTATGTTAAAGTTCTGAACAAAAAAACCGATAAAGTAAATGAAATTATCTCGAACGTTCAAACTCCTGAAAACAAGAAATTCCTACAATCTAATATACAGGCTCAAGTTTTTATCGCTGATATACGCAACCAATATGGCAAAAAAGTAAACGAAGCTTTGGTGGAGTTCCTCAGCCAGAGTAAAGAAGATAACGGAGTAAGGCTGCCGGGAGGACGACAGGTCAAAGTCGAAGGCAAACTGGATATGGAAGATTTAAAAAACTTCCGTATGAATACGGCTTACGGTGTCAAACATCCCGCCGATGCCCGCCGCAGAGACAAACACATCGAGGACGTTACCGCTCCGACCCGTGAAAAATCGCTATCCCAAGCAGATAAATTCCATACCTTGGTTCAAGGCTTACTCAACGATAAGGATGGCTCTTTCGCCGAACAGGTTTTGGCGGAGAACCGCGAAGTTGTTGATGCTTTCAATGCCAAAGTGCAGGAAAGAATGGAACAGGAACGGCAACAAACGGCAGCGAGGGAAATTTCTGTGCAGCAGAATCCTGCGGAAAGGGAATTGGGAGGACGGTCTTTCGGCTGACCGTTCCACATGAGGCCGTCTGAAACCTGTTTCAGACGGCCTTGTTTTATTCTGTTTCGCAATAAATGCTTTATATCTTTCTCAAAAAAAGCCCCATTACTTTCTCTCCGGCCACAGCCAGCAAGGCTCCGGCCACAACCACCATGGCACCCACATAGCTGACGATATTCATATCTGAAGCGGCAAAATAATCGGGGGCGAGATGATGGCCTATGGTGGAAAATATCATGGTGAATACGGGAATCAGCGTGGTGACGATACTGACTTTTGAAGCGTCCCAATGGTTGAGTGCTTCGCCGAATGAACCATAGCCGATCAGCGTGTTCAGGCAACAATAGATAAAGCAGCCCCATAAAAACGGATTGCCGATATGGGCGATTTGAGACGGTTCGGCAAACGGCAGGAAAACAAAGCTGCTGCAAAAATAAATCATGAGCAGGATTTGTTGCGAATTGAAATGTTTGGACAGAAGTTTTTGCGCCACACCGTAACACACCCAAATCATGCTGCCCGAAGCCGCCATCATCACGCCGACCGCGTAGCTGCCCAAGCTGAAAAGTTCGCCGAATTTGTCGTTGAAAAACATGACCAAACCCGTCAGCAAAAGCATCAAGCCGATTTTTTGCCAGTGCGTAAAGGCTTCTTTAAACACGCCTACGCCGACCAAAATCATGGTAAAGGGCGAAAGTTGCCACAACACTTGCGTGGTTGTCGGCGAAATATAGTGCAAACCCAGGGCGACGAGAACGAAGTTGGCGGAAATGCCGATAATGCCCAACACCAATAAAAACAAGGTTTGCTTGGAAAATTCAGACGGCCTCGGCAGCTTGCCGGTCAGTCCCAACAGCACAAACAACACCAGCGAAGCCACTAAAAAGCGTATCCATACCAGCGTGGGCACATCGACGGCTTTTAATGCCTGTTGGGCGATAACTGGCAGCGAGCCCCAAGTCATGGTGGCAAGCAGCGCCAATGAAAAGCCGAGCCAAGGTTTTTGTTTCTTCATTATTCAGACGGCCTTTGTTTACGCGGCTTCCCAGTAGTCGATATAAAGCTGCAATTCGAGATTGTTCCGCCATTCGTTGGCAACGGGACGGTACACCGTGCGGATGTATTCGGGAATGTCTTCGCTGCAACGCCAAAACATGGCTTCAAATTCGTAGCCGTCTTTTTGCAGCCAGACTTTTTTGTGTTTACCTTCCGCGCCCAAAGGTTGCTGGCGGACAACATGAAATTCATCGGTAAAACTCGGCGGCGCGAAGCCCTGTCCCCAAACGTGTTTAGCAAGGTTTTGCGCCTGTTCCAGCGTAATGTCGCGTGCAGGCAGACTGCCGTCGGTGATGAAGGTTTGCGACAAATCGTCTTCGCACACCATCTCGCGCACGGCTTCTTCAAAGGCCGTCTGAAACGCGGGAATATTGTGTTCAAGTATGCTCAAACCCGCCGCCATCGCGTGTCCGCCGAATTTCAAAATCAAATCGGGATGGAGTTTGGACACCAAGTCCAAAGCATCGCGCAGGTGCAGATTGGGAATGGAACGTCCCGAACCGCGCACTTCGCCGTTGTCGGCAGGCGCAAACACGATGGTCGGACGATAAAAACGGTCTTTGAGGCGGCTGGCAACGATGCCGACCACGCCTTGATGGAAGTCATCGCGATAAGCCACCAACGTCGTCTGACCTGAAGGCAGGGTTTCAGGAAAAGCATTCAGCGCGTCTTGCAGCATAGACTGCTCGATTTCACGGCGCTCGATATTGAGGTTGTTTAACTGCGCCGCCAGTTCCTGCGCCTCGGCATCATCTCGCGCCAATAGACAGGCAATGCCGACCGACATATCGTCCAGCCGTCCGGCCGCATTGATGCGCGGCCCCAACGCAAAGCCCATATCAAACGGCTGAGCCTTGCGCCAATCTCGTCGCGCCACTTCAAACAAGGCGCGGATACCGGGGCGCATTTTGCCCAAACGCATCCGTTTCAAACCTTGCGACACGAGGATACGGTTGTTGTGGTCTAGAGTGACGACGTCGGCAACGGTACCGAGTGCGACCAAATCCAAAAGGTCGCCTAGATTCGGCTCTTTCATGCCATCTGAAAAATAATTGCGGCGGCGCAGTTCGGCACGCAAAGCCATCAATACATAAAAAATCACGCCCACGCCCGCCAAGCTTTTACTTTGGAAACCGCAGCCTTTTTGATTCGGATTGACGATGATGCAGTCGGGCACGGTCTCGGCAGGTAGATGGTGGTCGGTCACAATCACGTCCAAACCCAACTCCTGCGCACGCGCCACGCCTGCAATGCTGGCGATACCGTTATCGACCGTAATCAGCAAATCCACGCCTTGCTCGGCAGCGATTTCAGCCAGCTCGGGCGTTAAGCCGTAGCCGTGTTCAAAGCGGTTGGGTACAAGGAAATCCACTTTCGCCCCCATCGCCGCCAAACCGCTCATACCGACGGAACACGCCGTCGCACCGTCGGCATCGTAGTCGGCGACAATCAGAATTTTTTCCTGACGCTCAATCGCATCCGCCAAACGTCCGGCGGCGGCTTCGCAGTTTGTCAGCGTTTGATACGGCAAAAGAGCTGCAAGCTTGTCGTCCAACTCAGCCGGACTTTGCACATCACGCGCAGCACACAGCCGCGCAATCAAAGGATCGGTACCGGCAGTGAGCAAGTCGTTAAAAACAGTCGGATTAATGGAACGTGTTTGGATTTTGACGGACATGGTGTGTGGGATTAAATAGAGAGAAATTAATATTTTTGAAGCGTTTATTTTAAGGGCCAGGCCGTCTGAAACCTGCAATCCGTTTTCAGACGGCCTTGGATATTATTTGCGTGAATCATCGACAATTTCACCGATCACGGCATAGGAGCCTGCTATCACTACGCCGACTGCATCCAAAGCCAGCGCCAATGGCGTTTTCAGGATATTCCCCGTCAACTTCCAAACATCAGTGCTTGTTTTGGTTTCCATATAATAAATTCTGACTGGAACGGCAGTGTCAAAATGGCGGTCTTCGGCAACATTTTTCGGCGTTGCGTAATAATGACCTTCAGTAGAAATACACCGTGTGTAGACAGTTTTACCATCGAGTTCGACCGGCTTGAAAGCCAGCTGTTTCAACTTGGCAATATCGGCGGCTTTTTGAGTATCGTAACGCAGGCAGAATTTTGAGCGGAAAGTTTGCGCTTCAGGGGATTTCAATTCGACCGGCAAAGCCTTATACGCATAGCTTGGGTTTTGCTGAACCATTTGAAACTGTTTGTCCAATTTAACATCTAAGACCGCCTTCAACTTGGCCGAATCTCTAGGATTAACAACAAACCAATATTTTTTGCCCATCATGACCAGGCTGCCTGTTTCCAATTGCGTATTGTCTTTGGCAACCACGCCAAATGCGTGAATATTGTCTTTGGCAACGGTTTTTTCGGTTGTGGTTTGCTGGAACGGGCTATTTCTTTCCCAAAGATCGGTAGTACATCCATTGAGGGTCAGCGCACTAATCAGCAAGGCGGTTGCAGAGTGGCGAAATTTCATGGTCATCCTCCTTCGGTATTACGATACAGGCCGTCTGAAAACCGCAATCCGTTTTCAGACGGCCTTGAGGTTTATTCCTCCCAATCCTGCCCTTCTTCTGAAGCGTCGGATTGACCGGCCTCCATCACTGCTTTAATTTCTTGGAACAGCGCGCGGAAGTTTTTCGGCGGTTTGTTTTGTTCCTGCTCTTTTTTGGTGTTGCGGATCAAGGTGCGCAATTTGCCGGCGTC
>NZ_JBQCTZ010000016.1:0-38099 GCF_051963715.1 Neisseria sp. P0001.S005
TTCGGTACCCACCAACTTCCGAAACTGTTTGATCTGAAAGCCCGTGTGGATAGATTCAGCAAAAAGATAAGTTTCTTACCAAAACACTTCTCTGATAAATTCATGCAACTGATCAGTAAAATTTTGCCCGATCACTTGCCGAAGTCTATGCGCAACTATCGGGATAAATATGAACATCACCTGATTTTAAAAATGGGTGGCGAGGGCGTAGAAGAAGCGCGTGCTTTCTTGAAAGAATATTTTGCAACCCATGGCGGCGCATTCTTCGAATGTAATGCCGAAGAAACGCAGGCGGCCATGCTGCATCGCTTTGCTGTGGCTTCTGCCGCGATCCGTTACCGTTCTGTACATGATGATGAAGTAGAGGATTTGGTTGCACTCGATATCGCCTTGCGCCGTGATGATCGTGATTGGTTTGAAACACTGCCGCCTGAAATTGACAATAAAATCATCCATAAATTGTATTACGGACATTTTATGTGTCATGTGTTCCATCAGGACTACATCATTAAAAAAGGCAACGACTGTATGGCTTTGGAACATGAAATGCTCCATCTGCTTGACCAACGCGGTGCGCAATATCCTGCCGAGCATAATGTCGGTCATCTGTATGAAGCCAAGCCCGAGCTGAAACAGTTCTATAAAAAACTTGACCCGACCAACAGCTTCAACCCCGGTATCGGTAAAACCAGTAAGAAGAAAAACTGGGCAGAATAAAGCATAGTCAAAATAAAGGCCGTCTGAACTTTTCAGACGGCCTTTTTATATGCTTGCTTATCAGAACAAGTTGCTGACAAAAATCAGCAGAATCACCAACGGTACGAGGTATTTCACATAGGCAAACCAGATATTGACAGTGGTCTGGTTGCCTTTGTAGAGCAATTCGTCCTTCGCTTCATCTTTCATCACGAAGCCGACAAACAAGGCAGAGCCGAGCGCGGTCAGCATAAACAGGATGTTGCCGCTGATATAGTCAAAGGCATCAAAAATGTTTTTACCAAACACGGAAATGTCTTTCCATGGACCGTAGCTCAAGATGGAAGGGATATTGCCGAAGATAAAAATACCTGCCAGTACGATGGTAATCGCGGCTGCGCGGCGGATTTTGGTTTTCTCCTGAATGGTCGTAATCAACACTTCATAAATGGTCAGAGAAGTGGTCAGCGCGGCAATCAGAAGCAGGGAAAAGAAAATCACTGCAAACACGGGACCAGCCCACATATTGGAGAACACGATCGGCAGGCTTTGGAACACCAGCGTCGGACCGGAGTTAGGGGCAACGCCAAAGCTGAAGAGGGAAGGGAAAATCATGAAGCCCGCCAACACGGCAATCAAAGTGTTGGTAATCGCGGTAATTACGGCCGTCTGAACCAGATCTTCGTTTTTATCCAGATAGCTGGATAACGTAATCATCACGCCGAAACCCAAGCTCAAGGCGAAGAATACTTGGCCCAAAACGAAGACGAACAGTTCAGCGGTAATTTTGCTGAAGTCAGGTTTCAGATAGAAGGTAATGCCTTCCATGGCGCCCGGCAGGGTAACATTGCGCACGACCATCGCAATCAGGAATAAAAACAGCAAAGGCATCAGGTATTTTGCCGCTTTTTCAATACCGCCGATCACGCCTTTAACCAAGATCCATTGGTTCACAACCACAAATAGGAAGGTGTAGAAAGCAATTTCCCAAGGGCTGTTTTCGATGTGTTCGGTAAAGAAGCTTTTGGTGACTTCGCCGGAAACCGGACTGGAAATGTCCAAATTACCGCTGATGATATTGATGATGTAGCTGATCACCCAGCCGCCGAGCACCATGTAATAGGCCATGATGCCGAATGCGCCGAGCAGGCCCATCCAACCGACCAATTTCCAAACTTTGGCAACGGGTTTGCCATTCATTGTGCCGCCAAACGCATCCAGCGCGTTCACGCCTTTACGGCGGCCGATGACGTTTTCCACCAAAATCATCGGAATACCGATGACCAGCATGGCAATACAGAACAGAAACACATACGCGCCGCCGCCGTTTTCACCGACCAAATACGGGAAACGCCATGTTGCGCCAAAGCCGACAGTCGCGCCGGCAACGGTAAGGATGTAAGTCAAACGGTTGGACCAGGTTTGACGGGGTTGATTGGAAGACATAAATACTCAGATGTATAAAAACAAAGACAACATTTTACCGCAAAGATTTAACGAATCTTGACTAAAGTCTAAAAAGAAAATTAGTTAAAAAAACCATGTAGTAAAGAATTTTTAGTGGATTTATCTGGTTTGATTGGTATTAAAACCTGCAAACAGAGAATTTGGCTGAAGCGATATGAATGATTGAAAGAGCCGTAACGATAAAGGCCGTCTGAAAAGTAGGATATGGGAAAAGGTTGTTGTGAGGATATTGGATAGCACCAAGGTGTGCTTTCAAGTATGTCGGCAACAAAGATGGTATTTATCTAAGGCTGTCTAATAACATCCTGTAACCTTAGCTTGGATAGTCGCTGATAGTTTTTCTTTCTATAAAACGATTTGTCTGAAATGGGAACGGCACAGATTGATGCGGAAGAGACGAGAAAGAGAAAAGGAGTAATGGCAAGTTAATGAGTGGAGACGGGGTTTAGCAATGATGGCTTCTTTAGATGAGATGGGCCGTCTGAAAGTACGCCCGCTTGGTTGCCAAATTTTAGATAAAAAAAAACCATCTATACTAAGGGGAAAGTATAGATGGCCAAACACATTACGGGGAAAACGTCTTACTCACTTACTCACTTCTTTCGAAGCAAGCGTTACTCAGACAGGCGAATTATACAATAGTTCAGTCTTCACAGTGTTAAATTCTGTTAAATAAAAATAATAAGGTTTAGATTTTTGATTTTAAATAAATAAAAAATCCATATTGTTTAAAAATTTATCGAAAAAATTTGGAATTTTTTTAGATTTGGATAAATTTCCATTCTCCGGCGGCTAAATCATCGACATTCCAGTCGCCGAATTCCTCACGGTGGAGCTGCTCGACACGGTTGCCTGCGGCCGCAACCATGCGTTTGACCTGATGGTATTTACCCTCGGTAATAGTCATCATCAATGTGATTGGGTCGGCCAATACTGCTTCGGCTGCGGCAACGGTTTCATTATCGTCATGCAGAAGGACGCCGTTTTTGAGTGTGGTGCAAAGGGTATCGTCGGCAGGATGTTTCAAAGTGATGCGGTAGAGCTTCGGAACTTTGTGTTTGGGCGAGGTAACGCGGTGGTTAAATTGCCCGTCGTTGGTAATCAGAATAATGCCGGTTGTGTCTGCATCCAAGCGACCGACTGCCTGCATATCGATATTGCGCATGTGCTCGGGAAACAGGCTGAAGATGCTTGGATATTGCTGAGGTTTATGCGAAGTCTCGTAATCCGCAGGCTTATGAAGCAGAATGTAGAAATGGGGCATGGGGACGGCGGCAATTTCTTCGCCGTCAACAGACAGGGTGTGCACTTGAGACGGATCGATATTGTCTTTGGCACGATTATGGATTTCGCCGTTGATGGTAATGCAGTCGTTGTCTATCAGCCATTGGCATTGCTTGCGGCTGCCGAGGCCTTGTGATTGGATGTATTTGAGCAGTTGCATGGTTGGTTGAAAAGTAAGAAATGTTCAGACGGCCTTTATTGTACTGGAAAACCGGTGTTTAGGCCGTCTGAAAAGTAGGGGCAAAAAAAATCGCCCCTTTAAAATTTTAAGGGGCGCAAAAGGAACACAAACCACTACCAAAAACTGTTACAGGGCAAATTCTCCTATTTGATGTGTTGCCGGATAAAGTGCTTTCATCAAGTCATGTGGTGAAAGCGAGAAATCTTTGCTATTTGTCGTCAGACGGCCTTGCTGCGGCGTCAGCTCAAGCAATCGGGCGTTTGCCGACTGGATAAACTTGTTTTTCGTGCGCTGCATTTTTCTTTGCAGGGCGGAAACAACGCGGTTGTACAGACTGTCT
Organism: Neisseria sp. P0001.S005; assembly: GCF_051963715.1. Lineage (NCBI taxonomy): Bacteria > Pseudomonadati > Pseudomonadota > Betaproteobacteria > Neisseriales > Neisseriaceae > Neisseria > Neisseria sp. P0001.S005. Next base: position 3,969 of record NZ_JBQCTZ010000016.1, read on the forward strand.
TTTTGTTTGACTTCGCGTGTACCGGCAACCCAGCTCAAGCGTGTATTGCCATCTTCATCTTCAATCAGCAGGATGCCGGTTTCTGATTGGGGCGATTTACCCATGCAAGGGAGCCAAACATAATATCGGCCATCTAAAGTAATGAATACTGCGTCATGTACTTCACATTCGTCGCAACACTTGGTAGCGATTAAAGAGCGGATGGCTTGTTGGTGCAGTCTCAGAATGTCAAGGGAGACTTGCTTAAAAATACTTTCGGGCATTTTCTTCTCCTTTCATTCTGTTGTACGGTTGTTTTGTCTCGATGGGTTGTATTATACGGCGATTTTTTAAATTTGCAAATGATAATTGTTCCTATTATTTAATCTGTAAGTAAGGTATTAATTATTAAAGAAATTAAATTTAAAAAATTTTCTAGAAATTGGGTTTTCTACTCAAAAATGTTGTAATAGATGGCCATTAAATGAGAAAAGAATAAAGGCCGTCTGAAAAAATCCAGCTAAAAAGGGTATTTCAAAAGCAGCTAAAGTTTTGCTGACTATACATTTCAGACGGCCTTCAGTATGATTCAGGACGTTTTGATAATTGCAGAAACTACCAACCATGAGCCAACGTCAGATTATCCTCGATACGGAAACCACGGGTCTTTATCCTGAAAACGGCGACCGTCTGGTCGAATTTGCCGGCTTGGAAATGATAAACCGCCAAATGACCGACTCCACCCTTCATTTATATGTCCACCCTGAGCGCGATATGCCGGAGGAAGCGGCGAAGGTGCATGGTTTGACGATTGAAGTATTGGAAGCGAAGAATGCGCCGCCGTTTGCTCAAGTGGGTAAACAGATTGCCGACTTTATCCGTGGCGCAGAGCTGATTATCCATAATGCCAAGTTTGACGTCGGCTTCCTGAATATGGAATTCCGCCGCATGGGTTTGCCTTCTATTGAGGAACTCGGTTGCAAAGTTACAGACACGCTGGCCATGGCGCGTGAAATGTTTCCGGGGCAAAAGGCAAGCTTGGATGCGTTGTGTAACCGCTTTTCCGTTGACCGCAGCAAACGTGTCTTGCACGGCGCGTTAATCGACTGCGAGCTTTTGGGTGAAGTCTATCTTGCCATGACGCGTCAGCAGTTCGACCTGATGGGCGGCGAGGCGGAAGAAGAGGGCGAAGTCAAACAAACCGTTATTGCCGAAACCAAACGTACATCGCAGTTGAAAGTTATCAAAGCCAATGCAGACGAGCTGGCCGCACATGAAAAATATTTGGACGATTTAGGCGAAGCGTGTGTATGGCGAAAGGCCGAAATGCCTGATGAGGCCAATGCCGGAGCGTCAGCATGAGGCGCCGCAATATTGCTTTGATTCCTGCTGCCGGTGTCGGTGCGCGATTTGGTGCAGGAAAACCCAAACAATATGTTGAAATCAATGGTAAAGCCGTATTGCAACATACCATAGAAATCTTTGAGCAACACTCCCGTATAGATTTAATTGCCGTTATTCTTTCACCGGAAGATTCAGTTTTTCAGACGGTCTTGTCTGAGAAAGTACGCGTCTTTCGAATAGGCGGCGCAAGTCGTGCGGAAACGGTACGCAATGGTGTGTCCGTTTTATTGGAGCAAAGTTTGGCTGAGGCGCAAGACAATATTTTGGTTCATGATGCCGCACGCTGTTGCCTGCCTGCTGAAGCGTTAACACGTTTGCTTGATGAGGCGGGTGAGAATGATGAAGGCGGTATTTTGGCCGTACCGCTGGCCGATACGCTCAAGCGCTCAGACGGCAGTCATCATATTGATGAAACCGTTGCGCGCGCAGGATTATGGCAGGCGCAAACGCCGCAGCTTTTTCAGACGGCCTTGTTACACCGTGCTTTATCGGTTGATGATTTAAGTGAGATTACGGATGAAGCATCAGCTGTTGAAAAACTGGGTATCCGGCCGCGCTTGGTGCAGGGCGATACGCGCAATTTGAAATTGACGCTGCCGCAAGATGAATACATTGTCAGATTGTTGCTCAAGGCCGTCTGAACAATCAAAACCCATTATTTAAGGAAACAAACATGAATATCCGTGTCGGACAGGGCTATGATGTCCATCAGTTGGTCGAAGGCCGAGATTTGATACTTGGCGGCGTCAACATTCCGTTTGAAAAAGGCTTGCTGGGTCATTCAGATGCCGATGTGCTTTTGCATGCGATTACCGATGCCCTGTTGGGGGCAGCCGGTTTGGGCGATATCGGCAGTCATTTTCCTGATACCGCAGCCGAATTCAAAGATGCAGACAGCCGTGTGCTGTTGCGCAAGGCTTATCAAAGCGTGCAGGAGTTGGGTTGGAAGGTGGTTAATGTCGATACGACCGTGATTGCGCAAAAGCCAAAACTTGCGCCACACATTCCGGCAATGCGCGCCAATATTGCCGCAGATTTGGGTTTGCCTGAAAGCTGCGTGAACATCAAGGGTAAAACCAACGAAAAACTTGGCTATCTGGGACGTATGGAAGCCATTGAAGCGCAAGCGGCAGTATTGCTGATTAAGGCCTAAGAGCTTAAAATTACTTTATTATTCAAACTGAAAGACTGACAACATGGCAACTCAAGACGAACTCAAACGTATTGCCGCCGAAAAAGCGGTGGAATTTGTTCCTGAAAACGAATACATCGGTATCGGTACCGGCTCTACCATCAACTTCTTTATCGAAGCTTTGGGTAAAAGCGGTAAGAAAATCAAGGGTGCCGTGTCTACTTCTAAAAAATCCAGCGAGCTTTTGGCGAAATACGAGATTCCAGAAGTTTCACTGAATGAAGTGATGGGTTTGGCGGTTTATGTTGATGGCGCTGACGAAGTCAACCACGCGCTGCAAATGATTAAAGGCGGCGGCGGTGCGCATTTGAATGAAAAAATCGTGGCCAGCGCATCCGATAAATTTGTCTGTATCGCCGATGAAAGTAAATATGTTTCCCGTTTGGGCAAATTTCCATTGCCGGTAGAAGTGGTTGAAAATGCCCGTTCGCTGGTGTCGCGCAAACTGCTTACCATGGGTGGACAGCCTGAGTTGCGTGTTGGCTATACTACTTTCTATGGCAATCAAATCGTTGATGTTCACGGCCTCAATATCGACCAAGCCCTGAAAATGGAAGACGAAATCAATAAAATCACCGGCGTACTCGAAAACGGTATTTTTGCCCGTGATGCCGCCGATGTATTGGTTTTGGGTACGGCAGAAGGTGCAAAAGTCATCCTGCCTTGTCAGGATTAATGGAGATTAATCAATCTTAAAGGCCGTCTGAAAGTGCATCAGGTCTTTCAGACGGCCTTCAATTTGGCAAAATATGCAAATCAGTAAAATTATAAAATGGTTGCCCGTTGTTTTATCTGTTTTGGGCGCGCTTGGTTACAGCTCACGCGATACCGAGTTGATTCGTACAGGGGTAAGCGTTGCCGCAACATTGGCACAAGGCGACAATATCGGTTTGGAAAAGGTCAATGAATGGCTGGGGGAAAATGTCGTCAAAGCGACATCTGACAGCAAAGCCGAAGATAAACCCAAACCGGAACAAAAACAAAAGTCATCGCGACAATCCTACACATACAACGGAAAAATCATCAAAATCCATGATGGCGATACCATGCACATTATCGATAGCGACGGCAGGAAACACAAAATCCGTATGGCCTATATCGATGCGCCGGAAATCAATCAGGCTTATGGTACGCAATCACGAGACAATCTGATTGATGCAGCATTGAATAAAAAAGCCAAAGTCCGCGTGTTTGAAGCCGATCGTTACCAGCGCGAAGTTGCTCAAGTATCAGTCGGCACGATTGACTTGAATTTGATGCAGATACGGGATGGCACCGCATGGCATTATGAAAGTTATGCCAAAAAACAACAAAGTAAAACCGCCTACACTGACTATTCGGCCGCACAAAAACAAGCCAAGGAAAAACGTAAAGGCTTATGGAAAAAAGATAATCCGCAAGCGCCTTGGCAATTTCGCCATCAAAACCATGAGCAGCAGAACGGCAATAAAAAGCAGTCTGATAAACAATGGTTTGGGATTTGGTAAGTTTTAAGAAAGAGGCCGTCTGAAAACTTTCAGACGGCCTTTAATCATCAAGGTTTAGTATAAGATAAGAATGAGTGGTAGGTTTCTGATTAGAGGGTAAAAGAAATAAAAGTGTAATGTAATATTTTTAAGAAGGGCAGATATGAAAAAAGACACCGTTAGTTGGTGTCTTTAGTATCTGGCAGAGAGGAAGGGATTCGAACCCTCGATACGCTATTCACGTATACACGCTTTCCAGGCGTGCGACTTAAACCACTCATCCACCTCTCTGTGGACTATTATCCTGAGTTGTTATTTCAGAATAATGTGAAAAATTGACTGATTGATTTATCAGTGGTGCCCAGGAGAAGACTCGAACTTCCACACCCGTGAGGATACTAGCACCTGAAGCTAGCGCGTCTACCAATTCCGCCACCTGGGCAATTTAAATTTTCTTAAGCAAAGAAGCACCAAATTATTTGGTGCCCAGGAGAAGACTCGAACTTCCACGCCCGTGAGGACACTAGCACCTGAAGCTAGCGCGTCTACCAATTCCGCCACCTGGGCTTTGCTTTATTCTTCAATTTAAGGTAGAGTTGACTACCTGAACTGCGAAGAAGCAGCTATTATATATTTTAAAAAAAGAATGTCAACTATCAAAATGAACAAAAATACTAAATCTTTAAATTTACGAGAAAAAGACCCGTACTTGGAGCGGGAGAAACAACGTTACGCTCATCCGTTGCCCAGCCGTGAATGGGTCATTGAATTATTGGAACAAAAAGGTGTGCCGACAAAAATCGAAGCTTTGGCACATGAATTGTCGATTGAAGAAGATGAATATGAATTCTTCGAGCGCCGTCTGAAAGCGATGGCGCGCGATGGCCAGGTATTGATCAACCGACGTGGCGCGGTGTGTGCGGCAGAAAAATTGGCATTGGTTAAATGCCGTGTCGAGGCGCACAAAGACGGCTTTGGTTTTGCCGTGCCGCTAACGCCGACAGGCGAGGGCGATTTCGTTTTGTATGAGCGTCAGATGCGCGGCGTGATGCACGGGGATATTGTTACTGTTCGTCCTGCCGGTATCGACCGCAGAGGCCGTCGTGAAGGTACGGTTTTGGATGTGGTGGAGCGTGCGCAGTCTAAAGTGGTCGGCCGTTTTTATATGGATCGCGGCGTGGCCATTTTGGAAGCGGAAGACAAGCGTTTGAGCCAAAGTATCGTGTTAGAGCCTGAAAGCGTGGCGCACTTTAAACCGCAATCTGGCCAAGTGATTGTGGCTGAAATCGAGACGTATCCTGAAGCACATCGTCCTGCTGTGGCTAAGCTGATTGAAGTATTGGGTGATTATGCCGACAGCGGTATGGAAATCGAAATCGCTGTACGCAAGCACCATTTGCCTCATCAATTCAGCGAAGCATGTGTCAAAGCTGCGAAGAAAATTCCTGATCATGTGCGTAAAACCGACTTGAAAGGGCGCGTGGACTTACGCGATTTGCCTCTGGTAACCATTGACGGCGAAACTGCACGGGACTTTGACGATGCGGTTTTTGCTGAAAAAGTCGGCCGCAATTACCGTTTGGTGGTGGCGATTGCCGATGTCAGCCATTATGTCCGTCCTGATGACGGAATTGATGTAGATGCTCAGGAACGCAGTACCAGCGTGTATTTCCCACGTCGAGTGATTCCAATGTTGCCGGAGAAGTTGTCCAACGGTATCTGCTCGCTCAATCCTGATGTTGAACGCCTGTGTATGGTGTGCGATATGGTGATTACCTATGCCGGCAATATCAAGGAATACCGTTTCTATCCGGCAGTAATGCGTTCACATGCGCGACTAACCTACAATCAAGTTTGGGATTGGATTTCAGACGGCCAGGATCATCCGTTTAAGCAACAAATCGATACTCTGTATCAGTTATTTAAAATCTTGCAGAAAAAACGTTTCGAGCGTGGCGCGGTTGAGTTTGAGAGCGTTGAGACTCAGATGATTTTCGACGACAACGGTAAAATCGATAAGATTGTTCCTGTTGTCCGCAACGATGCGCACAAGCTGATTGAAGAATGTATGTTGGCGGCGAATGTTTGCGCGGCAGAATTTTTGCTGAAGAACAAACATACGGCTTTGTTCCGCAATCACTTGGGTCCGACTCCCGAAAAACTGGCCACTTTACGCGAGCAGCTTGGTTTGCTGGGGCTGAGTTTGGGTGGCGGCGATAATCCGACGCCGAAAGACTATGCTGCGCTTGCCGAGCAATTTAAAAACCGTCCGGACGCGGAGCTGTTGCAAGTAATGATGTTGCGTTCTATGCAACAGGCGGTTTATGAGCCGCATTGCGACGGTCACTTTGGTCTGGCTTATAGCGCATATGCACACTTTACTTCGCCTATCCGCCGTTATCCGGATTTAACGGTACATCGTGCCATTAAGGCTGTGTTGAACGGACAAACTTACCAGCCCAATAAAACCTGGCAGGCTTTGGGCGTTCATACCTCTTTCTGCGAGCGCCGAGCCGATGATGCCAGCCGCGATGTGGAAAACTGGCTGAAAACTTATTATATGCGCGACAAAGTCGGCGAAGTCTTCAGTGGTAAGATTTCGGGCATGACCAGTTTCGGTATTTTTGTAACCTTGGACGATATTCATATCGACGGCTTGGTTCATATCAGCGATTTGGGAGAAGATTATTTCAACTTCCGTCCTGAAATTATGGCGATTGAGGGCGAACGCAGCGGTGTCCGTTTCAATATGGGCGATACAGTCACCGTAAAAGTTGCGCGAGCCGATTTGGATACCAGCAAGATTGATTTGACCTTAATCAGCGGCGGTTCAGTCGGTAAGAAACGCGGCGGTAGAAAAGCAAAACCTGTAAGTAGGCCAATAGTTGCTGATAAGCCTGTCGAAAAGCGTAAGCGTAAACTTTCGGCTAAAGAAATTGATGAAGCGTTGGCCGCTCCCGTGAAGGCAAAGAAGAGCAAGGTGAAAAGTAAACCTGCCTCCAAGCCTGCTAAGCCAAGTAAACCTAAAGCCGCGAGCAAGAAAAAAGCGCAGGCGAAAACAGCTTCCGTCAAAGCCGGGGGTAAAAGTAATGCTCAACACAAAAGCGTGAAGATTAAAGTGAAGAAAGCTGCTAAGAAATAGGCGGCATTCAATTCAGGCCGTCTGAAAAGTTTCAGACGGCCTGAATTTGTGATTTTATGAATAAAACCAAGGATAAATAAGATGATAAAACTATACGGTATTCCCAATTGCGATACGGTTAAAAAAGCGCGCAGTTGGTTGGCGGGAAACGGCATCGAGTTTGAGTTTGTAGATTTTAAGAAAAACGCCCCGACTGCCGAATTGATTGATGGCTGGCTGGAGCAGGCAGCTTTGGAAATTTTGCTCAATAAAAGAGGTACGACTTGGCGCAAGTTGGATAAAGATGCGCAAGAATCTGCCGCCACAAAAGAAGGGGCGATTGCCTTGATGGTGGAAAATCCCAGCATCATCAAGCGGCCTGTATTGGTCAAAGAAGGACAGGTTCATGTCGGATTTTCAGTAGAAGCGTATCAGGAAATTTTCGGATAAGGCATTTTTAGGTTTTTAGGCCGTCTGAAAAAGCAAGCCTCGAAAAAATACGTTACAATACGCGCTTTGAGCCTGTTTTCAGGATTTTAAGATTTTTGCGGCAGCATTTTCCGGCTGCCGCGCCAAACTTTTCTTTCGGATAAATATGTTCCATATTGTTGAAAAATATAAAACACCCGCCCAGATTGTTTTAGGTATCATCGGTCTGACCTTTATCGGATTCGGTGCCAATAATTTGTCTTCGCCGGGTTCTGATTACATTGTTAAAGTCGGGGATGAGAAGGTCAGCGAGCATGCTTTACAGATTGCGATACAAAATGAGCAGGCTGCCGGCAATAATGCGCCTTCGCGTGATGCGATATTCCAATCTTTATTGCAAAGAGCTTACCTGAAGCAGGGTGCCAAGCTGATGGGCATTGCCGTGTCTCAGGAACAAATCAAGCAAGTTATCGTGGATGATCCGAATTTCCATGATGCTTCCGGCAAATTCAGTCAGGATTTGCTCAAGAAGTATTTGGATCAGCGCAAAATGACCGAGGATCAGTTTGTTGAAGATATCCGCGAACAGTTCCAGTTGCAAAATCTGTTGAATTTGGTGCAAAACGGTGCGTTGGTCAGCGATGCGCAAGCGCGTCAGTTGATTAACCTGACTCAAGCCACCCGTACCATCCGTTCATTTACATTCAGCCCTGAAGCATTTACGGCACAAGTAAAAGTAGATGATGCGGCTTTGCAAAAGTATTATGAAGCGCATAAGAAAGATTACTTGATTCCTCAAGCCGTTAAGCTGGAATATGTGGCTTTGAACATCAAAGATTTGGCTGATAAGCAAACCGTCAGTGCGGAAGAAGTACAAAAAGCTTACGACAGTAAAAGCGTAGATTTGTCGCCAAGAGCCGAAATTGCGCATATTTTCATTCCGGTTATGCCTAACGGAGATGAAGCAAGCAATGCGGAAATTAAAGCTGAAGTAGACAAAATGGCCGCAGAACTTAAAGCACACCCAGATGCTTTTGCCGAGCTGGCGGCCAGGTACTCCAAAGATTTGTCCAGCAGCAACAAAGGCGGCAATTTGGGCTACCTGAGCAAAAGCGGCGGCAGCGGCTTTGGACCTGAATTCGATAAAGCGGCATTTGCATTGGGCAAAGGCGAAGTCAGCGATACCGTTAAATCGTCTTTGGGTTATCACATCATCAAAGTTTTGAATGTCGAAGCTGAGCCGACTTTGGAACAAGCCAAAGCGCGTATCGAAGCAGACTTGAAACTGAAAAAAGCAGCTTCTGCCTTTAATGCCGCTAAAGAAAAATTGGGTGAAGATGCCTTCAATGATCCATCTTCTTTGGCAAAAGCAGCCGCCAATTCAGGCTTGAAAGTGGAAAACCTGGATGAATGGGTAACCAAAGCGGGTGCGAAAGAAGCCGGTTTGCCTGAAACGTTGATTAATGCTGCGTTTAGCGACGATGTGCTGAAGAAAAAACACAATTCTGAAGTCATTGCTATCAACAACGAAACCGTTTGGGTTATTCGTGCGAAAGAAGTGCGCGAAGAGAAAATTGCACCATTTGCAGAAGTCAAAGACACTGTCCGTGCAGCATATCTGCGCTCTGAAGCTGCCAAACTGGCAGAGAAGAAAGCCCAAGAAACTTTGGCTGCGTTGAAAGCCGGTAAAGCTGCCGACGTTCAATGGTCGCCTGTTTCGCAATTGAGCGCGCAAGATGCACGCAGAACCATGTCTCCAGAAGCTTATGCGGCTTTGTTGAAAGCGCGTCCTGTCGGCGGTAAACCTGCGTACGCATTATTGGAAGGTATGCCTGCACCGGTGATTATGGAAGTTCAGAGCGTTTCTGCTCCTGAAAATGCCGATTCACAGATTCCGGCTGCCAAACAGGCTTTGGTTCAGCAGCTTTCTGCCAATGTGTTTGATAATTTACTCCAGTATTTGGGTAAGAAAATCGATCGTACGCAAGGTGCACAGCAAGTTAATAATGCTGCCGAATAAGCAGAGTATTTGAGTAGGGCAGCCGGATGAATTCCGGCTGTTTTCTTATTTTTAGCTATCTTTTAAAAGGCCGTCTGAAATCATGAGTAAAAATCCTGATGCCTTTGTCCGCTTGATTAATGCATTAAAAATCCTGCCCAATGTCGGCCCGAAATCCGCACAACGCATGGCTTACCAGCTTTTACAGTATAAACGCGAAGAAGCGCAGGAATTGGTGGATGCTTTGCAATTTGCCTTGAAACAGGTGCAGCATTGTCGGATGTGTAATACATTTTGCGAAGGAGAATTGTGTGAAATTTGCGCGGACGAAAAACGCGAGAAAAGCCGTTTGATGATTGTTCATATGCCGGCAGATGTCTCCAGTATGGAGGCGGCTAATTGTCATGATGGTCTGTATTTTGTGTTGATGGGGCAAGTCAGTCCGGCGCAGGGCATGGATATTTCGGCAGTAGCGTTAGATAAGCTGGTTGCCCGTTTGCAGGCGAGTGATATTGAGGAAATTATCATTGCAACCAACTTCACAGCCGAAGGCGATGCGACAGCGTATGTATTGGCGGAATTGTTTAAAAATCTTCCTTATAAAGTCAGCCGATTGGCAAGGGGAATCCCTTTAGGCGGCGAGATGGAATATGTGGATGCCGGTACTTTGGCTCAGGCTGTTTACGATAGAAGAAATATTCAATCTTAAATGGCAATATAAAAAGGCCGTCTGAAAGTCTTTCAGACGGCCTTTTTATTGATTAAATCAGATTATTTGCAGCTGACGCCTTGAATTTGAGGCGTATCGCCGTTGCCGACTTTGAATGCACATTTGGTTGCGCTGCTGCCGGATACGGTAACAACACCGTTTCCGCTGTTGAGGCTGACAGGTTCTTTTACGCCCATGCCGACAGCAGTGGCTGCCAGTTTTTGAACATCGGCGTCGGAGTAAGCGGTATTGTTTGAACTGATTTTGATTTCTTTGGCGGCATATGCGTTGAAGCTGAATGACAAACCTACAGCTACGGATACGAGGGCCAAGAATTTTTTGCTGTTCATTAGTGTATTTCCTTTTTGATGGTGACAAAGTGTGTCACAGCTTCAGAATAAGGGTGATTGGCCGATTGTGCAAGTTTTTCGGCGGAATTTACGGGAAGATACATGGTTTTACATACACTTTATCCCTGAATGCTACATCAGTCGGGCAATCGGACGACCTGTCGGTTTTACGGTACAATAAGCCTTTTTTGACAAACGAATGAGGCATTTTTGAATGGCTTCTTTAGAAACTTGGATAGGCCTGCGCTATCTGCGTGCGAAAAAACGTAACGGCTTTATGTCATTTATTACCATGATTTCAATCGCCGGTATCGCCTTGGGTGTAACGGCTCTGATTGTGGTTTTATCCGTGATGAACGGATTTCAGAAAGAGATACGCGGTCAATTGTTGAACGTTGCACCTCATGCGGAAATTGGCTATTACGATGTCGGTAGCGCGCCGGGTTGGCAGAATTTGCGCGAATTTGTAAAAGGCAAAAAGGAAGTATTGGCCAGCGCGCCTTATGTTTCCGATCAGGCTTTGCTTGCCAACGCCGGTGAAGTGCGCGGTGTGCAGATACGTGGTGTTTTGCCGTCTGAAGAAAAAAATGTCGTGGATTACGGTAAGGATATGCCGGCCGGCAGTTTTGATGATTTGAAACCGGGCGAATTTGATATTATTTTGGGTCAAGGGCTTGCTGAGGCATTGGGCACGGAGATTGGCGGCAAGGTTACAGTGATTACGCCAGAAGGTAACGTTACCCCTGCCGGCGTAGTGCCGCGCTTGAAGCAGTTTAATGTAGTCGGTGTGGTAAAAACCGGTGTTTATGAAGTCGATAACACATTGGCTATGACGCATATCGAGGATGCGCAAGTCTTGTATCGACTGGGTGAAAATGTCGGTGGGCTGCGTTTGAGACTGGCTGATCCTCAGAATGCACCCTCTTTCATTGCCAAGTTGATTCCTGATGCTAAAAAAGATGAGGTATGGGTGCGCGACTGGACGTTTAACAACCGCAGCTATTTTGAAGCCGTAGAGTTGGAAAAACGCATGATGTTCATTATCTTGACACTGATTATCGCGGTTGCTGCGTTTAACCTCGTCTCTTCCTTAGTAATGGCGGTAACGGAAAAACAAGCCGATATTGCGATTTTACGCACTTTGGGTTTGTCTCCGGGCGGCGTCATGAAGATTTTCTTGGTGCAGGGCGCATTTGCGGGGTTCTTCGGTACGCTTGTGGGCGTGGTATGCGGTGTATTGCTGGGTTGGAATGTCGGCAAGATTGTCGCGTTTTTTGAAGATCTGTTTGGCGTGCATTTGATTAACTCTCAAGTTTATTTCATCGATTACCTGCCTAGCGATGTGAACTTGAAGGATGTCGCCGTTATTGCCTGCATTTCGCTTGGCTTGGCATTTATCGCCACACTGTATCCGAGCTGGCGTGCTGCAAAAACCCAACCTGCGGAGGCTTTGCGTTATGAGTAAGACAATTTTGAAATGTACCGGCGTTGGCAAAAGCTATAATGACGGCGCATTGAATGTACAAGTGTTGAATCATTTAGATTTTGAAGTTGCCGAAGCGGAAAGCGTGAGTATCATCGGTTCGTCAGGCAGCGGTAAATCCACATTGCTGCACCTTCTCGGTGGCTTGGATATGCCGTCTGAAGGCAAGGTAATACTGATGGATCAGGATTTGGGCGGTTTGAGTCAAAAACAGTTGGGCGAATTGCGCAACCGTTATTTGGGCTTTGTGTATCAGTTCCACCATCTATTGCCTGAGTTTTCTGCTTTGGAAAATGTCATGATGCCGCTTTTAATCGGCAAAATGCCCAAGGCGATGGCCGAGGAAAAGGCTGTTAAGATGCTAAAAAAGGTTGGCTTGGACAAGCGTATGCTGCACCGTCCAAGCGAACTTTCCGGCGGCGAGCGTCAGCGTGCGGCGATTGCCCGTGCTTTGGTTAATGAGCCGAAATGCCTGTTGGCGGATGAACCGACGGGGAACCTTGACCGTAAAAATGCGCAAAATGTGCTGGACATGATGCTGGATTTGAAACGCGAATTGAACACCAGCCTGATTGTAGTGACCCATGATGACGAGCTGGCTGAGCGTTTCGACCGGGTAATGACCATGAAAGACGGCAGCCTGCAAGTGCTGCAATAAGGTTATTATTTCAGGCAAATATTTTATGCTTTGAACGGTATAATAGAGGCCGTCTGAAAAACAGGTTTTCATTATATGGAAATACTGTTTTTCAGACGGCCTTTCTTTTTTCGTATCAATCAATCCTAAGCCATGAATCCGACCAACTCTATCCTTTCCTCTGCCGCAGATGCGGCTATAGCGTTTTTCCGCCGCCACGAAGTACAGGGGGCATCCGTTATTGAACCTTATGTGGTTCGACTGTTTGCAGCCTTGCAAAACGGGCATTCGTTCATTTATTTGGATAAAGAGGATATCGATGCCTTAAGCAACTTGCCGAATTTGGTCGGTAATGCGGATAAACCGCTTATCCTGCAAGGCCGGAAATTGTTTTTGGGGCGAATGTGGCAGTTGGAGCATGATTTGGCTGTTGAAATCAAACGGCTGGCCAGAGCCGAAGCGGAAGAAGTGAATTTCATGGCGGCTTCAAAAAGCCTGAGCGACTGGTTTGATACTAAAGACAGTAAAGAGCAACGGGATGCTGCGGCTTTGGCTTTGCTGCAAAACTTTATGCTGATTACCGGCGGGCCGGGTACGGGTAAGACGACGACCGTAGCAAAGCTTTTGGGTCTGATTTGCAATAACAGTACGAAGCTGCCACGTATCGCTTTGGCGGCGCCGACGGGCAAAGCGGCTGCGCATATGGCACGGGCTTTGCAGCGTGCTTTAGACGGTTTTGATTTGTCTCCGAGCATTAAAGCGCATTTGGAAAATTTGGAAGGGCAGACCGTCCATCGATTGTTGAAACTGCGGCCGCCGCAAATGCGCCCTGCGTTCAATCGTGAATATCCGCTTGCTTTGGATGTTTTGGTGGTGGATGAGGCTTCGATGTTGGATTTGCCGCTAGTGTTGGATTTGTTGCGTGCCGTACCGAGCGGCTGTCGTTTGGTGTTGCTTGGAGATGAAAACCAGTTGCCGTCGGTTGGCTTGGGAGCCGTATTGGCGGCATTATCACGTCCGACGGCTTTGGATAAAGAAACCGCTGAAAAGTTGGAAGTGTACCTGCCCGATCATGATTTTGAGATTAAAGGGCAGCCACAAGCTTTATCGCAAAACAATGCCAAATTGACATTCAGCCACCGTTTTGGTGCAGACAGCGGTATCGGCTGTTTGGCAAGGGCGGTGGTGTCCGGGGAAAAGCAAACTGCGGTTGAACAGTTTGACAAGTTCCCCAAAGAATTGGAAATGAAATCAGGCCGTCTGAAAGAGCAGGTTGCCTTGCTGTATCAAAAGCAACAGGATTATTGGCAGGCCGTAGCGGAGAATAATGTTGCACTCGCCTATGGTTATGCGGCCGATGTGGTGGTATTGGCGGCTTGGCGGCAGGATGCTGATGATTTGAATCAGGCTTATCAAGAATACTTGCAACGGCAAGGCAAGGTTTCGGGCGAAACGCCTTGGTTTGCCGGACAAATCATCATGATTACGCACAATGATTATATGTTGGAAGTGTTTAACGGCGACATCGGGCTGATTATGCCGGATAAAGAATCGTTGAATGGCTTGTCTGCATATTTTCCTGAGAAAGATGGATTCAAAAAAATTGCTATCAGCCGTTTGCCCGATTTTGAATCGGCTTTTGCCATGACGGTGCATAAGAGCCAAGGTTCGGAATATCGGGAAGTATGGCTGTTGCCGCCGTCAGTACCTGCAACGACGGAGAGTGAAGAAGAGGCCCGAGGTTTGGATAAAGCTTTGCTTTACACGGCCATTACCCGTGCGCGTGAACGTTTTGTATTTTGGGGAAATGCGGAGGAATTATGTAAAGCTGTGGAATGCCATCAAAAACGCAGGACAGCATTGGCCGATGCCTTGAAATGGCAGTTTGAACAGCCTGATGAGCAGGCTTCCGTTTGACCTGAATCAAGAGGCCGTCTGAAAGAGGATAAAGCGTTTAAATCTGCTTGATTGATTACACTAATTTACATACGATAAAAATAATTAGTAAATAAAATGAATAATTTATACGAAATTCATAATTTTGTACGCTTTATCGAATACTTCACTTTCAATACCTTCTTTTGGAGAGTCGGCATGAAATTTCAAACCAAACTGATTGCAACCTGTATTTTATTGGCTTCATCATCTTATTCTTTGGCAGAGAATGCTGATGGCGGACGTGATGCGGCGGCTTTGGCCACCACCAACGATTACGTCAATTCCGGCAGTATCATTCGCAAAGATGACGATAGAATCAGCATTTTCAATGATTTGTTGATTGTAAATGGTGGCTTGCGCGTACGTGCGGATGCCAAAGACATCAATGCCAACAACAGCAGCATCAATCCGACGCCTGAAGATACCAATGCCAACTTCAATGCGGAGTTTTGGTTACGCGCAAAACTGTATAAAGATTGGAAATTGGTGGCGCAAATTGAGCCGAATATCGATTTGGAAACCGGTAAATTCAACGGCGATCATGATGTGCCGGTCAATAAACTGTATGCCGAAGGCACTTTGTACAACAATATTAAAGCGCGTGTCGGTAAATTTGGTGCGTTCTCTTCCTACGGCCGCGTCTGGGATACCGAAGTAACCGGCGGCGAAATCTTCTTCGACAATAAAACCCTGCCTACCAAAATCTATGCGGGCCGCCGCACTGGCAACCTGAACGACAACACATGGGGCATTGGCGGCCGCCGCAGACATTTTGCCGCGGTTCAAAGTATGTTGCCTGTGAATGAGAATATCAACGTCGGCGCAACCGTCAGTTACATGAAAGACATCGATGTACGCGGTGCGAAGAAAAATGCGGTCTTCGGAGAAATCGGTACGGACATCAAGTTTAATGATGATTGGCATTGGATGGCCGCAGTCAGCAAGTCCAATATCAAAGCCTATAATGATGCCGGACAAAAAATCAAAAATGACGGCGTGTTCACTGAAGTGCGCTATAAATTGGCCGACTGGAACGTCCGCAATTCTTACGACGTATTCTTGAACTACCGTCGTGTCGGTTCGTTGTCCGGTGTCTCTTCTGTTGAGGATTACAGCAAAAACGTCCAAGGCGTGCAAATCGGTGCGACCTATATTCCTTGGAAAAACTGGAAACTCAAAGGCTTCTATTTGGCCGGCAAACAGGTTACGCCTACCGTCGGCAGGGATAAGCAGGACGTAAACGTTATTCGTGGTCAGTTAGAATATAAGTTTTAATCATCACAAATAAAAAACAGGCAGGGTGTCCTGCCTGTTTTTGGTTTTCAGACGGCATGGATATAAGGCCGTCTGAAACAATGGATGAAATGGATGAAACGCTTTACCAGCTATCGCGCTTCATACGGTCAAGCTGGCGTCGGTCGCGTTTGGTTGGGCGTCCGTCCGGATAAGCGGCACTGATGCGGCTGGCTTGGTCGAGTTGTTTTTGAGCTTCGCGTTCGGCAGCCGTTTTCATATCTTCTTCGTAGAGTAAACGCGCTTCCGGTGCCGGGCGGCGTTGATGATTGAGCGCGGCAACTTTGAATTTGTAGGGAAGGGAGTTCAAAGTCATGTCGATGGTGTCGCCGGCAGAAATATTTTTGCTGTTTTTCACTTTTGAGCCGTTTACCAAAACTCTGCCCAGCTCAATATGTTTTTGTGCCAGCGCGCGGGTCTTGAAAAAGCGTGCGGCCCACAGCCATTTGTCCAAGCGCATGGACGAATTGTCATGATCGTTTTTCATAGCCTGTTTGAAATGATTGAACTGAATTGAAGTTTATCATAAGATACGGCACTTCATGCGTTTAGTGCAGCTATACTATTCCTTTGTTAAAGGCCGTCTGAAAGATTTTTTATTGCAAAAGATGGCAGTTTCCCTTTGAGAAATGCTGTCAAATGCGTCTGATTAGCGTATCATGTCAGCAACCGTTACCGAGAGCTTTGTTTTATGAAACCCGTATTTTTGGACTTCGAACAACCCATCGCCGAATTAACCAATAAAATTGACGAGTTGCGATTCGTACAAGACGAATCTGCCGTTGATATTTCTGACGAGATTGCCAGACTGAAAAAGAAAAGCAGTGAGTTGACCAAGTCAATTTTCAGCAAGCTGACTCCGGCTCAAATTTCACAAGTATCCCGCCATCCGCAACGTCCTTATACTTTGGACTACATCAACGGTATTTTTACCGATTTTGAAGAGTTGCACGGCGACCGCCATTATTCTGACGATCATGCCATTGTCGGCGGTTTGGCGCGTTTTAACGGCCAAAGCGTGATGGTTATCGGCCATCAGAAAGGCCGCGATACCAAAGAAAAAATCCGCCGCAATTTCGGTATGCCGCGTCCTGAGGGTTACCGTAAAGCACTGCGCTTGATGAAGACTGCCGAAAAATTCAATATTCCAGTTATGACCTTTGTCGATACTCCGGGCGCGTATCCGGGCATTGGTGCAGAAGAACGCGGCCAGTCTGAAGCCATCGGCCGTAATTTGTACGAACTGACCCGTCTGCATGTGCCGGTATTATGCACCATCATTGGTGAAGGCGGTTCAGGTGGCGCGTTGGCAGTGGCTGTCGGCGACTACGTCAATATGCTGCAATATTCGACTTATTCGGTGATTTCTCCCGAAGGTTGCGCTTCTATTCTTTGGAAAACTGCTGAAAAAGCAGCAGATGCCGCGCAAGCATTGGGTATTACCGCCAAACGCCTGCAAGAGTTGGATCTCATTGATAAAGTAATTGATGAGCCTTTGGGCGGCGCACACCGTGATTTTGAAACCACGATGAAAAACGTCAAAACCGTTTTGGAACAGCAATTAAGCGAAGCGCAAAGCATGACCATGCCTGACTTGCTTTCTCGCCGTTTCGACCGCATCATGGCTTACGGTAAATTTACCGATAAATAAGTTTGACTGCTGAAAAAGCAAGCAGATGTCGCTGCTTGCTTTTTTTGTGTTCTATTTTTGAGTAATTCACAATTTCAGGCCGTCTGAAATGTCGCAACTATCCCCTGATTCCCTATTTAAAAGTTTTCACGCAGCTTTTCCTGATTTGCCGAGCCATACTGTGGTTGAAGTTGGTTTGAGTGGCGGATTGGATTCTGTCGTCCTGCTGCATCTTTTGCACCGGACGCGTGAATTTCACCATTTTGATTTGCGTGCCGTCCATGTTCATCATGGTTTAAGCACTAATGCCGACAGTTGGGCAAAATTTTGTCAGGATTATTGTCGGGGTTTGAATGTGACCTTGCGCGTGTGCCGTGTCAATGTGGAAAAACAAGGAAAAGGTTTGGAGGCTGCGGCCAGGGCTGCCCGATATCAGGCATTTTCAGACGGCCTGAAGAAAATTATTGTTTTGGCCCATCACCGCAATGATCAAATCGAAACATTTATGTTGTCGGCTGTGCGAGGGGGTGGATTACGCGGTATGGCGGCCATGCCGGTATGGCGTGATTTAAATGAAGAGATTCAAATTTGGCGGCCGCTTTTGGCATTTTCCCGTCAGGAACTGGCTGAGTATGCGCAACAATGGGGATTATCTTTTGTTGAAGACGAAAGTAATGAAGACTCAGGCTATTTACGCAATTGGATGAGAAATCAGGCTTTGCCGAAATGGCAGCAGCGTATCCCGAATTTTGAGCAGCAAATTTGTACCAATGTTCGATTATTGCAGGAAGATTTGCAGCTTTTAGATGAATTGATTGAGTCTGAATACCAGCGCATCAGTCCAAACGGAATATTCAGCATCAGTCTATGGCGGCAGTGTACCCCGCTTTTGCGTCGTCGGCTGCTTTGGTATTTTTTGCGAAAGCAAACGGAATCATTGCCTTCTTATCACAGCATTGCCGATTTTGCCCGAGTATTAGAAACCGCTGATCAAGCGCAGTTGAATTTGCCAGACGGGAAACTAGTCGTATATCGAGATAAGCTGTTTGTTTGTCAGGAAAGTGAGTTTCAAAAACTGCCTTGGTGTAATGGCAGGGAAGTTCGAGGCCGTCTGAAAGATATTTTGCTGGAAAACGGTTTCGTTTTATTACCCTTTAAGGGAGGTTTGTCAGAAGAGGAGTTGGAGAAGCAGGCGGTACTTCGAAATGTGGCCAAAGGTGATGTGATTCAGTCGGGGCAGAGGGAAAAATCAGTCGAAAAACTATTGCAAGAGTGTCATATTGTGCCATTCGTCCGTAAATATTGGCCGATTATCCTAAGTATGGGCAACAAGTGCCTTGCTGTTATTAATCTTCGGGTGGGAAGCGATGTTCAAATAGGGGAAGGCTATCTGCCTGTTCATGAAAAGTTAGCTAAATATATAGTAGAAAAGTAAAGAGACTAACTTTAAATTTAATAAGTATTAGTAATTTAACTACTTTTGCTAAGTGTAGATATAATAAGCAATATAGCTTATATTAGAGTATCTATACGAATAAACTTTTGCGATTAAATGTAATCTTGTGGAACTTTTTCAAAGCGATGCTGTCTTTATTGTGCACAGCACGCTTTACTATTTTTTGGTTTAAAGCAGTAAAACGATTAAAGGTTGGGTATGAACGATCGCCAAATAGATCAAGTTTTGGTGGAGCGCGCGCAGAAAGGTGACCATAAGGCATTCGAGATGCTGATGTCCAAGTATCAGCGTCGGCTAAACAGACTGATTTCCCGTTTTATTCAGGATGAGCACGAAGTACACGATGTAACCCAAGAGACAATGATTAGGGCTTATCGTGCGCTGGTTAATTTTCGCGGTGAGAGTGCATTTTATACATGGCTGTACCGTATCGGTATCAATACGGCAAAGAATTTTCTGACCACTTCGGGTCGCCAGTTTTTTGTCAGTTCGGAAGCAGCCAATGAGGAGGGAGATGTTCTTGATTTAACCGATCAGATTGCAGATTACCATACGCCGGAAGCTGAAATGATGAATCGGGAAATCTTGCAGACCGTCGAAGCAAGCATTGCGCAACTGCCAGACGATATGCGTCAAGCCATTACACTTAGGGAAATGGATGGCTTGTCTTACGAAGAAATAGCTCGGGTAGTGGATTGTCCGATAGGTACTGTACGTTCGCGTATTTTCAGAGCGCGTGAACTGATTGCAAAAGATTTGCGGCCGCTGTTGGATACTTCTGAAGATCAAAGGTGGTAATAAAAATGAATGACAAAACAAATAAAGCATTGGAGTATGTGTCTGCATTGATGGACGGTGAAGCATTGACTGATGAGATGCTGGATGCCGTATTGGCAGATGAGGAAGCCTTGCGCGCTTGGCATGAATACCACATTATCGGCGACTGTATCCGTCAGGGTGCTGCGGCGAGTGTTACCGGTAAAACCATGCAAAGCAAAGCATTTACAGTGCCTCAAAACGAGGCTGAAGGCAAACAGGAAAAATATGCTCAGCGTGAAGCGGCCAATAGCGGCTTCTTCAAATTCTTCGCGGCCACAGCCAGCGTGTGTGCGATTGCTGTTGCAGTATGGCAATTTACACCGCAAACTTCTCGTGACGATATGCCAGTTGCAGAGAAGTCTAATGTTCAGCCTGCTCAAAATATCATTCCGGTAAGCGGTACGCCTGGTGATAAAGCGGCTTCCGAGCCTGACGAGACTGTTGTGCCGAATGCGGCAAAAGACAGCAAACTTGAAAACCGTCCGACTGTCCGTACCGAGCAGCAAAATGAGCAGCAGACTGTTGTGCAGTAAAAAATGAAATCATGTAAAACCCTTGCTTCATTGCAAGGGTTTTTTATTTTCGAAGTGAAACTGTCAGGCCGTCTGAAAGCATAGCTTCAAGGAAGTTAAAACAGTTATAATGCGCTCCATGAAACTGATTACCTCTGCTCAAAACGAACAGCTCAAACATTTATTCCGTCTGCTGACGCAGGCCAAAGCAAGGCGTGAAAGCGGTGAAACCGTATTGGAAGGCGTACATCTGCTGCAAACTTATTTGCAAAGCGGCGGTACGCCCAAACAGGTTTACTTGCCTGAAAAGAAACAGCAACATCTTGAAATTCAAGAAATTACGGCGCAGTTGGACGAGGGATTGATTACTTGGGTCGGTAACGAAGCACTGTCTAAAATCACCAGTCTGACCGATGCCGATGATGTGATGACTTGGATTGATATTCCGCAGCAGGCAGGTTTGCCTTCAGACGGCGATTGCGTAGTATTGGAGCGGGTACAAGACCCCGGCAATGCAGGCACGATTTTGCGCAGCGCGGCGGCAGCCGGAATCAGGCAAATCGTGTGCGGCAATGATTCCGTGGATATCTGGTCGCCCAAAGTGTTGCGAGCGGGGATGGGTGCGCATTTTCTGCTGTCTATTTTCAATCGAGTGGAATTATCCGCTTGGATGGAAACGTATCAGCATCAAATTTGGGCAACTGCCTTGGGCGGTCGCAATATCGGTTTGTATGAAATGGACCTCAGTCAATCTTGTGCTTGGGTGTTTGGCAACGAAGGCAGCGGCGTGAGCGAAACGGTAAAAGAGAAGGCTGATGCCTGTGTCAAAATCCCCATGTTGGGGCAAACCGAATCCTTGAATGTCGCGATGGCGGCAAC
This sequence comes from Neisseria sp. P0001.S005, assembly GCF_051963715.1. Classification (NCBI taxonomy): domain Bacteria; kingdom Pseudomonadati; phylum Pseudomonadota; class Betaproteobacteria; order Neisseriales; family Neisseriaceae; genus Neisseria; species Neisseria sp. P0001.S005. Next base: position 25,265 of record NZ_JBQCTZ010000016.1, read on the forward strand.
GGTTTGTCTGTTTGAACAAATGCGGCAACGTATCCATGCCTAGGCCGTCTGAAAACAATAATACAATTTTATTTTAAGGAACAAAAATGCAAATACTGACTTTTGATGAAGCGGCACGCAGCCGCTTGATGGAATTGCTGGATGATAAATCTGAAGCCCATAACACCATGCGTTGTGATGAGGTTCAAGGTTTTATGATGGCTTTATTGAGCGGTCCGGATGCTTTGAATCCGACCAACTGGCTGCCAGAGATTTTGGGTGAGGAATCTTTGTTTGATGCCAAAGAGCGCACCGAAATCGAACGTTTGGTCATGGCAATGGCCGCCGATATGCGCATGAAGCTCAACGAAAAAATCCTGCCTGATCTGTGGCTTTATGAAGATGAAGCCGGTAATCCGGATTTCTACACTTGGTGTAATGCCTACCTTTACGCACTGGATATTGTGCCTACCGATTGGTTTGAAGCAGTCGAACAGGAAGAATTTGAAGATTTGTTCTATCCGATTATGGCTTTGGGTGGTATCTATGATGATGAGGAAAACGGCGAAGTCATCTTGCATCTGAATGAAAAAGAGCTGACCCAGCTGGAATCTGATTTGCCACATGTCCTGCTGGATATTTACTGGTACTGGCAGGCCATCATCAATAAGCCGCAAACCGTACGCCGTGAAGGCGAAAAAGTGGGGCGTAACGATCCTTGCCCGTGTGGCAGCGGTAAAAAGTACAAAGCTTGCTGCGGCAAATAACCAATGAAATAAAAAGGCCGTCTGAATACTTGAAATTCAGACGGCCTTTAATATTTTTTATTTAGAAGAATGAGGCTAACCAAACAAACAGGATGGTCAGTGCGATGGTCAATGCGCAGCCGATTTTGGCTACGGTACCGATGATGAAGCCGATAAACGTACCGATACCGACTTTGCCTGCCTGCCAAGTGTCTTTGCGTGCAATAAATTCGCCGATGGCCGCGCCGGTCAGCGGGCCGAGCAACAAGCCGGGAATAGAGAAGAATGCGCCGACGATGCCGCCGATAAATGCACCCCAAACCGCGGTTTTACTTGCGCCGGTATATTTTGCACCCAATGCACCCGCCACATAATCCATTGCAGTACCGAATACGGCAACAATGGCCAAAAAGGTCAGCGTACCCGAGCCAAACACTTGATAATCGCCGGCATAACCCAACAGCCATGCGCCGCCAAACATCAAACCCAGTCCGGGCAAGGCAGGGTAAATAGTGCCTAAAATGCCGACAACAATGGCGATTAAACCGAGGATAATCAGAATGGTGGTCATGGTTTTCCTTTTGATAGAGGGGTGGATAATGGCGGTATTATGAGGGCGTTTTGCCGGATTGCGATAAAGGTTTATGCAAGAAAATGAAAATATGCCTAAATATTCAGACGGCCTTTCAGTCAATAGCTACCGAAAGGCCGTCTGAATGTCTAAACGCGGTTACATACCGCAGGTTTTGGGTTTGTTTGCCAAAATATTGATGACTTTGCGTTCGGTTTTTTGCGGTTCGATTTTAATTTCGCTTTCGTCTTCTTCGCTGCCGTCGGAGAAACGTTCCGGCATTTTTTCGCTGTCAAACGCCAAGTCGCCGCCGTGTTTCAGGCTTTGACCGCGTTCCAAGCCGACAAAGTCGAAAAGTTCGGTATCGGCCAAATGCGATGGAACGACGTTTTGTAGAGCGGAGAACATAGACTCGATACGGCCGGGGAAGCGTTTGTCCCAGTCGCGCAACATATCGCCGATGACTTGGCGTTGCAGGTTGGGCTGAGAGCCGCAGAGGTTGCATGGGATAATTGGGAATTGCTTCAGCTCGGCGTATTTAATCAAGTCCTTCTCTTTGACATACGCGAGAGGACGGATGACGATGTGTTCGCCGTTGTCGCTTACCAGTTTGGGCGGCATGGCTTTGAGTTTGCCGCCGTAAAACATATTCAGGAACATGGTGGCGAGGATGTCGTCGCGGTGGTGTCCCAAGGCGATTTTGGTGCAGCCCAATTCTTTTGCAGTGCGATAGAGGATGCCTCGGCGCAAACGGCTGCACAGTGAACAAGTCGTTTTACCTTCTTCCAATACACGTTTGACGGTGGAATAAGTGTCTTCTTCAACGATTTTGTAGGGAACGCCGATGCTTTCGAGATAGGTCGGCAATACTTCTTCAGGGAAGCCCGGCTGTTTTTGGTCGAGATTGACGGCGACCAGTTCAAAATCAATCGGCGCGCTGGCTTGAAGCTGGCACAGAATGTCTAAAAGGGCGTAGCTGTCTTTGCCGCCTGAGAGGCAGACCATGATTTTGTCGCCCGGCTCGATCATATTGAAATCGTTAATGGCATCGCCGACGGCGTGGCGCAGGCGTTTGCTGAGTTTGTTGTTTTCTAATTCTTGCTTGGTTTTTTTGGACATGGCTGTTTGTGCTTTGAAATAATAGAAAAATTTAAGGGCGGTATTGTACCGCAAAAGAATAAAGGTCGTCTGAAAAACTGCGCTTGCTTGGTTGAAGCGGCGTTTTCAGACGGCCTGATATTTGCTCTTTATTTGATTTGAAGGGCGGTAATTTTGATTTCAACCTTCCAGTCGGGAGAAGCCAGTTTCGCCTCCACGCAGGCGCGGGCCGGAGCGCGTTCGGGGGCTGTCCATGCATCCCAGGCTTCGTTCATAGCGGCGTAGTCGTTCATATCGGGCAGATAGATGGTGGCTTCTAAAATATGGGCTTTGTCGGATTGGCATTGTGCGAGCCATGAATCGATTTGCGCCAAAACATTTTCAGTTTGCGCTTTGGCATCGGCTTCAGGATTTTCGGGAACCATGCCGGAGAGGAAAACCAAGCCGTTGGCTACGACGGCTTCCGAATAGCGTTTGCTTGCACCAAGATAGCGGATATCCATGTTGTCTCCTGATTTCAAAAAGAAGGTATGGTAACATTGCGACTGTTTACGTTCCACATTTAAGAGGGGCCGTCTGAAAAGGATGGCGGGAAACAACCCATGAGTAAAGCAGAATATCCGGTTACGCAGGCAGTACGCTTTTTACGCAGTAAGAAAATCGATTTTGTCCCTTATGTTTACGCGTATGAAGAACATGGCGGTACGGCGCGTTTTGCCGAATGTGCGGGCAAGCCCGAGCATCAAGTCATCAAAACGATCGTCTTGCAGGATGAGCATAAAAAAGGTTTGGTTGTTTTAATGCACGGCGACAAACATATTTCCACCCGCAATCTGGCGCGCGAGCTAGGCTTGAAACACATCGAGCCGGCAACAGCGGATCAGGCGGCGAAATGGACTGGATATTTGGTCGGCGGTACATCACCGTTCGGTATGAAAACCGCTTTGCCGGTTTATGTGGAAGAAAGTATTTGGGCTTTGGACGAGATTTTTATCAATGGCGGCAAACGTGGGTTTATCGTAGGCATGAAGCCTGAAAACCTGCGGACGCTTAATCCGAAAGATGTTCATGTTGCAGTCGATTCATAAAGGATAGGAATACAGATGGAACAATTAAATTTATACGAAATCTTGGGAGTATCTCAGGATGCTGATATCAACGTTATCCGCGAGGCTTACGGCAAATTGGTGGCCAATCCGGATATTCAGAAAGATGCGGAGCGGTTTAAAGCCATCGGACAGGCTTTTGAAGTATTGTCTCATCCGGAAAAACGGTTGGCTTATGATGCGGCTATGCAGTACGAGCGTCAGGAAACCAATACCAACAACTTCACTGATATGGCGACAAATGTGGTTAACACGCCCAGCTCTGACGTGAAAAACTATGTTTTTATCGCTTATGTGACATATGCTGTGGGCTTATTGATTTTGTTTACCCCCGTTGTCGGTGTGATCATGGCGTATGTTAAACGCGATGAGGCTCAAGGCAGTATTTACGCCAGCCATATCGATTATTTGATTAAGACATTTTGGGTGTCTTTAGTAGGTACGGTTTTGGGCACTTTTACTACACTTATCTTAATTGGTTGGTTGATTCTGTTGGTAACTGCCATTTGGTTTATTTACCGTGTAGTCATCGGACTGATTAAACTGAATGAAGATAAGCCCGTCTCCACTCAAGGATGGTTTTAAAGCATGGCATATTTATTGGCAAGTATCGTTTGCAGCGTGTTGGTTTCCGTATTGCTGAAAGTGGCGCGCAAGCAAAAAATCAATATCGAGCAGGCGGTAGCGGTGAACTACATCGTTGCTATAACCTTGACCATGCTGGTGTTAAAGCCTGATTTGAGCAATCCGCAGGTATTTTTACCGACTTGGTGGCTTTTTGCGGCCTTGGGTATATTACTGCCAACCGTGTTTGTCATTATGGGCAAATCGGTAGATGCGGCAGGTATTGTCAAATCGGACGCGGCACAACGCCTATCGTTGTTTCTGCCGATTGTCGCTTCATTCACGCTTTTCCATGAGCAGTTGACCGAAGGCCGTCTGATTGGTTTGGTATTGGCATTTACGGCACTGTTTTTCTTACTTTGGAAAAGCGATGGCGGCAAGAAATCCGGCGGCTTCAGCACGCAAGTAATGCTGCTTTTGGGCGTTTGGTGCGGCTACGGCGTCATTGATATTTTGTTCAAACAAGTGGCCAAAAGCGGTACCGCGTTTGCTGGTAATTTGCTGGTGGCGTTTTGTTTGGCAGGTATCTTGATGTTTGGCTACCTGTTTGCCAAAGGAAGCAAATGGACTAAAGAGGGCATAGTGGGCGGTATGATTTTGGGCTGCCTGAACTTTTTGAATATTGTTACCTACATCTCGGCACACCAAATCATGAAGGATAATCCGACCTTGGTATTTGCCGGTATGAATATTGGCGTGATTGTTTTGGGTACGCTGATTGGTGCGGCAATATTTAAGGAAAAAATCAGCAGCATTAATGCAGCCGGTATCAGCATTGCTATTTGCTCGATAGCCTGCCTGTTTTACTGGCCGCAGATCCGCAGCTTGCTAGGCTAAAAATACTTATGCCGTCTGAAAATTTTCAGACGGCCTTATTTTTATTATAAAATAGCCATTCATGCGCCGATTTGGCCGTATGGGAATTATTTTGCGCTTACGGGCGTTTCTATGTTAAACAAAGAAGTTGAACTCACACAATAATATCGATAGTTACATCATGAAACATATTCAAAAACACATTCAATGCGCCGTTCTCGGCATGCTGGTATTGTCCGGCTGTCAATCTTATCAGGAAGATCAAAGCCGCCGCAGCAAAATGGCTCAATTCGCGCTTAACCATCCCGTAGCCGCTCAAGTTATCGGTATGGAAGACGAAGGCTTAATCAATATGACCAGCAATGCCGCACGTTTTGCCGAGCGTTCAGGTTTGGACGATAAAGCAAACGGCGACAGCAGGGGGACACAAGTCAATGCCGTACGCCAAGCATTGTGGCAGGCGGCGATTGCTTCCAAATTCGACAGTATTATTGCAGAAAAAGCAGGTAATGCGCGTCTGACGGATATGGAGTTGCGTGAAGGTAAAGACGACTACTTCAGCCGCTACCTTGCCGACCAAGCGGTCGATCAACGCAACAACCGTATCGGCCGCAGTATCGGCAGTGCCAAGCCCGACCGCGATATGAAAACGCTAGCGGCAAGCATTTTGTTCTACTACAACAAAGTAGGCTTGTGGACGGCTTCCGAAGTGAACAACCGTTGGCACATCAAACAGGAAAAACTTTCAGACGGCCAGTATGCCGAGGCATTGAAAAACATCGCCAAATTGGATCAAAACGGCATGACCGAACAGGAACGTAGCGGTTATAAAACCGATACACTCAACGAAATCAAGCGTTCGGTTAAGGCCATGCGTCAAGTCGAAGACTGATTTTAAGACTTCATCATTTAAAGGCAATTATTATGAATTTCCCTCCGCGTTATGTCTCAAACACCCGTATGCGCCGTATGCGTAAAGATGATTTTTCACGTCGCCTGATGCGCGAGCATACTTTGACGGCAGATGATTTGATCTATCCGGTTTTTGTATTGGAAGGTCAGAATCAGGAAGAGGCAGTACCATCCATGCCTGGCGTCAAACGCCAAAGTTTGGACAAATTGTTGTTTACCGCTGAAGAAGCACTGAAGCTCGGCATTCCTATGCTGGCTTTGTTTCCCGTGGTAACGCAAAACAAAACCGAATTTGCGGAGGAAGCTTATAATCCTGAAGGCTTGGTACCGACAATAGTACGAACCTTGCGTGAGAAATTCCCAGAACTGGGTATCATGACTGACGTTGCCTTGGACCCTTATACCATTCACGGCCAAGACGGTTTAACCGATGAAAATGGCTATGTCCTCAACGATGAAACCATTGAAGTTTTGGTAAAACAGGCTTTGTGTCATGCAGATGCGGGCGCACAAGTCATTGCCCCATCAGATATGATGGACGGACGTATTCTTGCCATTCGCGAAGCTTTGGAAGATGCTGGACACATCCATACGCACATCATGGCATATTCGGCAAAATATGCTTCAGCGTTTTACGGCCCGTTTCGCGATGCTGTCGGCAGCTCCGGCAATTTGGGTAAGGCAGACAAGAAAACCTACCAAATGGATCCTGCAAACACTAACGAAGCCTTGCACGAAGTAGCATTGGACATTCAAGAGGGCGCAGATATGGTAATGGTAAAACCGGGTCTACCGTATCTGGATGTCGTCCGCCGAGTTAAAGACGAGTTCGGCGTACCGACTTATGCCTACCAAGTTTCCGGCGAATATGCCATGCTTCAGGCAGCCATTCAAAACGGTTGGTTGGATGGCGAAAAAACCATTTTGGAAAGCCTGTTGGCATTCAAACGCGCCGGCGCCGATGGTATTTTGACTTACTATGCGATTGAAGCGGCAAAATTGTTGAAGAAGTAAAATAAAGAAATAAATTAAAAAGCGGCAAACAGTGTTTATCCTGTTTTGCCGCTTTTTTGTATTACTTAAAATTGACTCAATAGAGCCCGACTAAGGTTTATTTTTTTAAATCTAAAAAATCTTGTATAGTCATTTTGACCAAATAAAGGCCGTCTGAAAAATCAGGGAACTGTTTTTTCAGACGGCCTTATATAATTTAAACCTTAGTGATGGCTGCAACCCCCGTGGGTTTCACGCAAAGCTTCGGCTGCTTGCTCGTCTGCGTGGTAGCTGGAGCGAACCATTGCGCCGATGGCGGCATTGGTAAAGCCCAATTCGTATGCTTCTTTTTCAAAAACTTTGAATTGGTCAGGCGTTACATAGCGCAAGACGGGCAAGTGGCCGTCTGAAGGTTGCAGATATTGGCCGATGGTAATCATCTCGATATTGTTGGCACGCATATCGCGCATGATTTCGCGTACGTCCTCGTCTGTTTCGCCCAAGCCGACCATGATGCCGGATTTGGTCGGGATATGAGGCATCATTTCTTTGTAGCGGCGCAGAAGCTCGAGGGAATGTTGGTAGTTGGCACCCGGACGGGCTTTTTTATACAGGCTTGGATGGGTTTCCAAGTTGTGGTTCATCACGTCGGGCGGTGTTTCTGCCAAGATTTCCAGTGCGATGTCCAGACGGCCGCGGAAATCGGGAACGAGGATTTCGATTTTGGTATTCGGGCTGGTTTCACGGATGGCTTTGATGCAGTCGGCGAAATGTTGGGCGCCGCCATCACGCAGGTCGTCACGGTCGACGGAAGTAATCACGACATAGCGTAGGTTCATGGATTTGACAGATTCGGCCAAGTGTTTAGGCTCGTCAGGATCCAACATGTTGGGGCGGCCATGGCCAACGTCGCAGAACGGGCAGCGGCGGGTACAAATATCGCCCATAATCATGAATGTGGCCGTACCTTTGGTAAAGCATTCGCTGATGTTTGGACAAGATGCTTCTTCGCACACGGTATGCATTTTTTGTTCGCGAAGAATATTTTTGATTTCAAAGAATTTCTTGCCCGGTAATTTGGCGCGGATCCATTCGGGCTTTTTCAATTTTTGTTCCAATGGAACGACTTTAATCGGAATGCGTGCAGTTTTGTCTGCGCCTTTTAGTTTGATGCCGCGTTTGGGGTCGTTTTTTACTTCTTCACTCATGGTGATGTGTTCTTTCTGTCGTTATAAAGGCCGTCTGAAAAGCTGATTGCGGCCTTTATGGCCTAAGGGCTTGTGGGTTCAGAGGGGCAGTTAAAAGATGGCGTTGGGGTCGAATATTTTCAGACGGCCTTATGCTAGCTCTTTTTGTAAATGCTTAGTCAGTTTGTCTGAAACTTCTGCCAAACTGGGTGCCGGAGAGACATAGTCGGCAATTTGGGTCATTTCCATACCGGCATAACCGCAGGGGTTGATATGGGTAAACGGACTTAAATCCATGTTCACATTGAGAGCCAAACCGTGGTAAACGGATCCGTCTTTGATACGCAGGCCAAGGGAAGCGATTTTACGCTCTCCGACATAAACGCCGGGGCGTTTGGGATCGGCGGCTGCTTCGATGCCGTATTCTGCCAAGGTGGCGATGATGCTGTTTTCAAGTGCGGAAACGATGTGGCGGACACTGGTTTTACGGCGTTTGAAATTGATCATCGTATAGACGACCAGTTGGCCGGGGCCGTGATAGGTAATTTGACCGCCTCTGTCAATTTGGACAACGGGAATATCGTCGCGGATGAGGAGGTGTTCGGGTTTTCCGGCCAAGCCTTGGGTAAATACGGGCGGATGTTCGACCACCCATAATTCGTCTTCGGTATTTTCGTCACGTGAGGCATTAAATGCCTTCATGGCTTCGAAAGTCGGCAGGTAATCGACCAAGCCTTTGTGCACGATTTTCATTACAGCACCACTTTTACCAATTTGTGTGCAGTCAGGTCGCGGTAGATATTGTCGAGCTGCTCTTGGTTGTCGACATTTACTTTGACGGTTGCGCCGGTGTAGTTGCCTTTGCTGCTTGGGCGCGTAGTAATGTGGTGCGGCTCGGTATCGGGAGCGTGTTTGCGCACGGTTTCCAAGATGGCGGATTCAAATTCGGGATGAACTGCACCCATAACTTTCAAGGAGAAAGTACAGGGGAATTCAATCAGTGATTTTTTTTCAGTTGAGTCTGTCATGGTTTACTGCCTTGTTTGGTTTGCTTGGGCCGTCTGAAAAGTTTTCAGACGGCCTGAAATCCGATATATTTTATCGTAAACGTCCATATCGGGCTATTAAAAATGATGTTTTCGAAAATAGGTGCGGATAAGCTGTTTTCAAGTCTTGAAATGCAGCGCTTCAGCCCAATTTTGAGCTACATTCTGATTTAACAATGATTGAGATTTCTAACTATGCCGACAAAAGACAAATATTTCGAGGAATACAGTGCGCTGGCTACCTTGCCTTTACGCGATGTTGTGGTGTATCCGCATATGGTATTGCCGCTGTTCGTCGGTCGTCCTAAATCGATTGCGGCCCTTGAGGCGGCAATGGCCAATGATGATCCGGTTTTCCTGTTGGCCCAGCTTGACCCTAATACAGAAGATCCTAAAGCTGAAGATTTGCACCAGACCGGCACGGTCGCCCAAGTTTTGCAGGTTTTGAAGCTGCCTGACGGTACGGTTAAAGTATTGGTAGAAGGTATCCGTCGTGCGCGTGCATTGACGGTTGATGAAACAGGCGGATTGTTTTTGTCCCATGTTGAGGCGATTGATGAGAATAGCGACAAGGACAATCCTGAAATTGAGGCCTTGCGCCGTACTCTGCTGACTCAATTTGAGCAATATGCGAAGTTGAACAAAAAAATCCCTGCCGAAGTCATCAGCACCATCAGCAGTATTGATGACAACAGCCGCCTTGCAGATACTATTGCCGCGCATTTGCAGCTGAAATTGGAGCAACGTCAATATGTATTGGAGACTGCCGGCATTGTTGACCGTTTGGAATTTCTGCTGGCGCAGTTGGAAGCCGAACTCGACATCATGCAGGTTGAGAAGCGCATCCGTGGCCGCGTGAAACGTCAAATGGAAAAATCCCAACGCGAGTATTACTTAAATGAGCAAGTGAAAGCGATTCAGAAAGAGTTGGGCGAAGAAGACGAGCGCGGCGAACTGGATGCGCTGGAGAACAAAATCAAAGAAGCAGGCATGAGCAAAGAAGCTGAAGAAAAATGTCTGTCTGAATTGAAAAAACTGAAAATGATGCCGCCAATGTCTGCGGAATCTACCGTCGTGCGCAACTATATCGATACTTTGCTTGAGTTGCCGTGGAAGAAAAAATCCCGTGTCAGCAAAGATATTGCCAAGGCTGATTTGATTTTGAATGCCGACCACTATGGATTGGAAAAAGTCAAAGAATGTATTTTGGAATATTTGGCTGTTCAAAAACGTATGGACAAGCTCAAAGGCCCGATTTTGTGTCTGGTTGGCCCTCCGGGTGTGGGTAAAACTTCCTTGGGTGAATCGATTGCCAAGGCGACAGGCCGTCAATATGTGCGTATGGCGTTGGGCGGCGTGCGTGATGAAAGCGAAATCCGCGGCCACCGCCGTACCTATATCGGCTCTATGCCGGGCAAAATCCTGCAAAACATGGCGAAAGCCGGTGTGAAAAATCCATTGTTCTTGCTCGATGAAATCGACAAGATGGGCAGCGATTTCCGTGGTGATCCGGCCAGTGCTTTGCTTGAGGTGCTGGATCCTGAGCAAAACAACAAGTTTGCCGACCACTATGCCGAAGTTGATTATGATTTGAGCGATGTGATGTTTATTGCAACTTCAAACAGCTTGAATATCCCGACTCCGCTGCTTGACCGTATGGAAATTATCCGTCTGTCCGGTTATACGGAAGACGAAAAAATCAATATCGCCATGCAATACCTTGTGCCGAAACAAATGAAGCGCAATGGTGTAAAAGAGGGCGAATTGGTGGTTGATGAAAGTGCGGTACGCGATATTATCCGTTACTACACCCGCGAGGCCGGTGTCCGCTCGTTGGATCGTGAAATTGCCAAAATCTGCCGCAAAGTGGTAATGCAGGTTACTTTGAATGAGGATAAGAAAAAAGCGTCTAAATCCAAAACAGTAAGCAAGGCCAAGCCTAAAGCGATTAAAGTTACTGAGAAAAATCTGCATGACTATCTGGGCGTACGCCGTTTCGACTATGGTGTGGCTGAAAGCGAAAACCGTATCGGTCAGGTAACCGGTTTGGCTTGGACGGAAGTCGGTGGTGAGTTGTTGACTGTTGAGGCGGTTGCCTTGCCGGGCAAAGGTACGATTCAATGTACCGGCCAACTGGGCGATGTCATGAAAGAATCGGTATCGGCCGCATGGTCGGTTGTCCGTTCCCGTGCTGAATCAGTGGGTTTGGCTCCTGATTTTTACGAGAAGAAAGACATTCACATCCATGTGCCTGAAGGTGCGACGCCAAAAGACGGTCCGAGCGCAGGTATTGCCATGACTTTGGCGATGGTTTCTGCCTTTACCAAAATTCCGGTGCGTGCAGATGTGGCGATGACCGGCGAAATTACTTTGCGTGGCGAAGTTTTGCCGATCGGCGGTTTGAAAGAAAAACTGCTGGCTGCTTTGCGCGGCGGGATCAAGCATGTATTGATTCCAAAAGACAACATCAAAGATTTGGAAGAAATCCCTGAAAATGTCAAAACCGGTCTGACCATTCATCCGGTCAAATGGATTGATGAAGTGTTGGCTTTGGGCTTGGAAACTCAGCCTGAGCAATGGGCGGCTGAATTGGCGGTTGCCGAGACCCCGCAAACTTCTAAGGCGAAGTCAAGAACAAAAGCAACCAAGCATTAAGTTGGCCGTCTGATGTTGCAAAAAATGTGGTTTTGCCCTGAATGCCACAAAAATAGGGCAATTCCACATCTTTTACTTGACATGATAATTTCAGAATTGCTATAAAGTGCGTATGTGCTTTAAAAGTGCTTAAGCCCCGAGTATTCGGGCATTTCATCATTTTTTACGATAGGAAGGGACTAATTGTGAACAAGTCTGAATTGATCGAAGCAATTGCTCAAGAAGCCGGCATTTCCAAATCTGCTGCGCAAAAAGCTTTGGATGCTACTACTAATGCCGTAACCAACGCGTTGAAAAACGGCGACACTGTTACTCTGGTCGGTTTCGGTACTTTCTACGTCGGCGAACGCGCCGAACGTCAAGGCCGCAACCCTAAAACTGGCGAGCCTTTGACTATTGCTGCTGCTAAAACTCCTAAATTCCGTGCCGGTAAAGCATTGAAAGACGCTCTGTAATTTAGAGTCTTTCCCTGAATGGGAATAAAAAACCGAATTGATTCGGTTTTTTATTTTGAAGGCCGTCTGAAACCTTTCAGACGGCCTTTAGTTTGTTGAGTGCATAAAAAGGCTGAAATCCTAATGATAAAAGGATTTCAGCCTTTTTAGTTTATCTTGTTACATTTGATTTTTATATTGATATACCTTATCATTAACGGAAACACAGTATTCAAAACAAACCGCACTTATCGAAAGAAGGGGCAAATAGCCATTCATAACCAATCTTTCAAATGTGCCACGCACTCGTCATACTTCTCACATTTTTTCAATAATCTGATTTTAAAACAAATGAAAAGAGAGGCTTATGTCTACCATTCCTTTGTCGCGCCTTAAAAAAGGCGCAGTCGTACATATTGATTCCATTGCTCCCAACCCTGTTTTTGGTGATTTGGATACCTTGGTAACCCGTCGTCTTTCGGATTTGGGTTTTTCCAGCGGAATGCCGTTGCAAGTGATTGCAGTGGGTGGTTTTGGGAGAGGCCCGTTTGCGGTACGTTTGGGTAACCAATCCCAATTCTCCCTGCGTTTGGAAGAGGCCGGGAAGATTATGTGTCGTATCGTTGAGGCCGTTTAAGGCCGTCTGAAAGAATAAGGAAAAATGATGG
>NZ_JBQCTZ010000017.1:0-36869 GCF_051963715.1 Neisseria sp. P0001.S005
AATTACGCCCTAGACGCATTATGGTGGAAACTCACCAGCCAACCCGTCCGCGACCTCGCCTCGCTGCTGACTGCGCCGCCTTTGTGGCAAAGCGGTTGCGAATTGAGCGTGCGCGAACTACTGGGGGAACACGGTTTCCGCTATCTTTTGGCATTGGACGCCGATCCCACGCCGCTGAAGGAACACCTCGCTCAACGCGCCCCGTTCGGCCACCGTCTCGGCATTTATGCCGAAGAGCTGCTGGCTTTTTGGTTTACCAACGCGCCGCACGCCAAACTGCACGCATACAATCTGCCCGTTTTTTCAGACGGCCAAACTTTAGGCGCCGCGGATTTTGTCGCTTCCCTTAACCAACAGCCCTACCATATCGAGCTGGCGTGTAAATACTACGGCGGAGACCAAGTGCAAAACCTGCGCGGCCTCAATCCTAAAGACACACTGACGGACAAAGCCGCCAAATTGGTGCAACAATCTCAGCTACTACATACGCCGCAAGGCAAAGCGACCTTAGCGACACAAGGTCTGCCGGAAAATCCGCTTCCTGCATCCATCGTGCGCGGCATCGGATTTTTCCCACAAGGTTTCCATGCTTTTGAGCCGCCGCTTAATCCATATGGTTGGCGCGGCATCTATATTCAAGATTGGTCGAAATACGGGTTTGAACGCCAAGAAGCACGCTACCATTTGCTCGACCGTATGGCCTACCTCGCGCCTGCTCGTGTCGCCGAAACCGAAACATTGAACGAAACCGAAATCCGCCGTATCGACCAAGGCTTGATTGCCGTTTTGGAATTACGGCCGGACGGCTTTTGGCACGAAATCGAACGCATCATGAAGGCCGTCTGAAACTATTTACCCACTTAAGAGAACCCATTACATTATGAACGCCGCACAACTCGACCATACCGCCAAAGTTTTGGCTGAAATGCTGACTTTCAAACAGCCTTCCGATGCCGTCCTCTCCGCCTATTTCCGCGAACACAAAAAGCTCGGCCGCCAAGACCGCCACGAAATCGCCGAAACCGCCTTTGCCGCGCTGCGCCACTATCAAAAAATCAGTACCGCCCTGCGCCGTCCGCACGCGCAACCGCGCAAAGCCGCACTTGCCGCACTGGTTCTCGGCAGAAGCACCAACATCAGCCAAATCAAAGACCTGCTTGATGAAGAAGAAACAGAGTTCCTCGGCAATTTGAAAGCCCGTAAAACCGAGTTTTCAGACGGCCTGAATACTGCCGCAGAATTGCCGCAATGGCTGGTGGAACAACTGCAACAGCATTGGAGCGAAGAAGAAATCCTCGCCTTCGGCCGCAGCATCAACCAACCTGCCCCGCTCGACATCCGCGTCAATACTTTGAAAGGCAAACGCGATAAAGTGCTGCCTCTGTTGCAAGCCGAAAGTGCCGATGCAGAAGCCACACCTTATTCACCTTGGGGCATCCGCCTGAAAAACAAAATCGCGCTTAACAAACATGAGCTGTTTTTGGACGGCACGCTGGAAGTCCAAGACGAAGGCAGCCAGCTGCTTGCCTTATTGGTGGGCGCAAAACGTGGCGAAATCATTGTCGATTTCTGTGCCGGCGCCGGCGGTAAAACCTTGGCTGTCGGTGCGCAAATGGCCAACAAAGGCAGAATCTACGCCTTCGACATCGCCGAAAAACGCCTTGCCAACCTCAAACCGCGCATGACCCGTGCCGGACTGACCAATATCCACCCCGAACGCATCAGCAGCGAACACGATACCCGTATTGCCCGACTGGCAGGCAAAGCCGACCGTGTGTTGGTGGACGCGCCCTGCTCCGGTTTGGGTACTTTACGCCGCAATCCTGACCTCAAATACCGCCAATCCACCGAGACCGTGGCCAACCTTTTGGAACAGCAACACAGCATCCTCGATGCCGCCTCCAAACTGGTGAAACCACAAGGCCGTTTGGTGTACGCCACCTGCAGCGTGTTACCAGAAGAAAACGAGCTGCAAGTCGAACGTTTCCTGTCCGAGCATCCCGAGTTTGAACTCGTCAACTGCGCCGAACTGCTGCAAAGCCTGAAGATTGATTTGGATACCGGAAAATACCTGCGCCTCAACTCCGGAGAACACCAAACCGACGGCTTCTTTGCCGCTGTATTGCAACGTAAGGATTAAGGTTGAAAAAGGCCGTCTGAAATCCTTTCAGACGGCCTTTTTGATAGATTTTTTACATTAAAATCATTAGAAACGATAGTCGCGCTCTGCAATAATATACTTTAAGGCATGTATCTCGACCTTTTATCAGAATATTGTGAAAAGCTGGAAAAAATGCTTTATGCTTTGTAAATGTATGTGTTCTCGTTCAAAATTCGCCCGGTCATGCCTCAGGCGATACCCGATACAGACAACGATAATATATAAATCATTTGGTTAAAAATCATGTCGCATATTTATTCTTCCCCCACAAAGCCCCGTTTATTGTCATCGGCCGTTGCCGTTGCCTGCTGTCTTCTGTCGTTTCAGACGGCCTCTGCATACAGCCTGCAAGACATCCTCAGGGACGCTTTAATCAGCGACCCGATTGTGCGTGAAGCCAAAGCCACTCAAGAAGCAGCGCAAAGCACGACCAAAGCCACGCGTGCGCGCCATTATCCTGTCGTTACCCTGACCGGCACGAAAGTGCTGGCGCAACACAATAAATATTCCAGCAACGATATGAAAGACGGTGTTGGCGTGCGTGGCAGCGTAAACATCTACTCATGGGGAGCGATTGAAGCCGCCGTCCGCCGCGACCGCAGCCGCGAAGAATACTATCAACACAAATACACCGAAAGCCAAGAGCAGCTGGGCAGCGATATCGGCCGCCTCTATCTGAGCGCATTGCGTGCAAAAGAAACCCTGGTCCTCAACGAACAGACTTTGGCGCGCCACAACAACCTCTTAAAAGACTTGGACACCATCGTCAAATATGATGCCGGCCGCCGTTCCGAGCTGATTGAAGCGCGCGCGCGCCAACTGCAAGTGGCAAACATCATTGCCCAACAACGCCGCACCATGGATTTGGCACTGAGCCGCCTGTCCCGCTATACCTCGCGCCAGCTGACTGCCAACGACTTGGAAGATCCATTTAAAAACGACACGGCGAAATCCATCAGCGAACGCTTCAACAACCCCAACCGCAACAACAATCCGTCCTATCAGGCGCAATTGGCCGAGCGCGACAGCGTCCGTGCCGATTTGGACGCTTCCAAAGCCGAACGCCTGCCTGCCCTCAATTTGGAAGGCAGTGCAACGCGTAACACCAGACAGCTTTATTTAAACGTTGCATGGAATGTGTTGGATATTGCCGCAAGACACAATGTAGAACGCAATGCCAAATCATTGATCGCCGCAGAAGCCAAGTCCGAACAAATCCTGCGCGACATGAACGAACGCGTTAAAACATCCGCCATCGATATGCAGGAAAGCGAACAGCGTACCGTGCTGACGGCGCAACACATCGCCGCCCAAAAAGAAGTCATCAAAGTGTACGAATTGCAGTTTAAAATCGCCCGACGTACGCTGACTGACGTTTTGAGCGCATACAGCGAGTTATCCTCCATCGAGCAGGATTACGTTGCCGCCCGCAACGATTTCCGCGATGCGGCGCTCGACTATTTAAATACCCAGGCCAAAATCTCCGCTTGGGTCGGTTTGGCACAAAAATAAAGCCATATCCGCCGGTTAAACCAATAACATTACGCGAAAAAATATGAAAGCCATCATTGAACACATCGTTTTAGTGACCCGCCTTTTGGGTGCGCCCGTATCCGAAGCCGCTTTGTCCGCCGAAGTCGTACGCGACAAAAAGCTCAAAGTCAACTATCACTCACTGGTCGAAGTCCTGCGCAGCCACGGCTTTGAAAATACCTTATCCAAACGCAATCTGGAAGACATCCCCTCCCTCGCCGTGCCGGTCATGATTATCCTGCACAACGAAGAGGCTGCGGTCATCACCCAAATCGAAGGCTCCGGCCAAGAGCGCAAATACCATATCCGCCAGGTTGACGGTTTGGAACAGGAACTCAGCCATGAGCAGCTCTCCGGCCTGTATTTGGGCTACTGCTGGTTTATCAAACCCAAAATGGCGACCGATATGCGCTCGGAGTTGCCTGAATACCATCTGCCCAAAGCATGGTTTTGGAAAGTCATTTGGCGTTTCCGCAGCTACTACTACCAAGTCATTTTGGCCACCATCATCATCAACTTCCTTGCGCTCGTCAGCTCCCTGTATGTGATGAACGTGTACGACCGCGTGATTCCCAACCAGGCCTATGAAACCTTGTGGGTATTGAGCATCGGCGTAGTCTTGGCGATTTTGTTTGAATTTGCCGCCAAGATGATTCGCGGCCACTTGACCGATATTGCCGGTAAAAAAGCCGATTTGATCATCAGCTCCGCCCTGTTCCGCCGCGTGATGGCATTGCGTCTGGCAGACCGTCCTGCTTCTTCCGGTTCATACGCCAGCAACCTGCGCGAATTTGAAGCCGTGCGCGAGTTCATGACCAGTGCCAGCTTGTTGACTATTGTCGACTTACCTTTCCTGTTGCTGTTTATCTTCGTGATTTCCATGGTCGGCGGCAAACTGGCACTTGTTCCCCTGACCATCATTCCAATTGTCGTGATTGTCGGTTTTGTCGTACAACGCCCGCTCTCTCGCCACATCAACGAATCGATGAAAGAAGGTTCGCAACGTTCCGGCCTTGCCGTTGAAGCCATCGAAGGCATCGAAACCCTGAAAACCAACAACGCCACATCTTGGGCGCAACAACGTTGGGACGAATACACCGCTAAAACTTCCGCTTCTTCCATCAAAGTCAAAGACACCAGCAACTTCATGGTCAACTTCGCCGTTGCCATGCAGCAGCTCAATACCGTCTTTTTGGTCGTCGTCGGTACCTATCTGATTCATGCCGACAACCATGCGGAACGCATCACCATGGGTGCATTGATTGCCTCCGTGATTCTGTCCGGCCGCGCCTTGGCGCCGTTGGCACAAATCGCCGGTCTGGCGACCCGCTTCCAACAGGCCAAACTTGCCCTCAAAGGCGTAAACGATATCGTTACCCGCCCTATCGAGCGCAATCCGGAACGCAAATACATTACTTTAGACAACGTTCAAGGCAGTATTACCTTTGAAAACGTATCGTTCAAATATCAAGCCGACAACAACAGCGCCGTCGAAGATTTGCGCCTGACCATCAAACCGGGCGAAAAAGTCGGTATTTTGGGCCGCATCGGCAGCGGTAAAAGCACCATGCTCAAACTGGCCAGCGGTCTGTACGACACTGAAAAAGGCAACGTTACCCTTGACGGAGTCGATATGCGCCAGCTTGACCCCAACTTCCTGCGCGATCAAGTCCTGCTGCTGAGCCAATCGCCACGCCTGTTCCTCGGCACATTGCGTGAAAACATGGACTTGGCACGTACCGGCAGCTACTATACCGACCAAGACTTACTGACTGCGCTCAACCGTTTCGGCCTCGACAAAATCATCCGCAACCATCCGCGTGGTTTGGATATGCCTTTGGGTGAAGACGGTTTGGGCTTATCCGGCGGTCAAAAACAAATCATCGCCCTGGCGCGCATGACCTTGCGCAACCCGAGAGTCGTCTTGCTGGACGAGCCGACCACCAGCCTGGATCAAGCCACTGAGCGTATGGCGCTCAATGCCATTGCCCAATGGGGCCGCAACCGCACCATGCTTTTGGTGACCCACCGTCCGCAAGTGCTGCAAATCGTCAACCGCATCATTGTAATGGACAATGGTAAAGTCGTGATGGACGGCCCGCGTGACCTGGTATTGCAAAAACTCATGCAAAACGAACAGGCCAAAGCAGCCAACGTCAAACAACAGCAACAAGCTGCTGCAGTCAAACAGCAGCAACAACAAGCTGCCGCCGCCCCTCAATCGGCAGCACAATAAAGCAAAGGCCGTCTGAAACCTACTTACCCTTTCAGACGGCCTGCCCTAATGGTTAAAATCCACCAAACACAATAAAGATACACGATTATGAGCCGCGAAAACAACGTCAAATCCAAAGACCTACACCTCATCAACGACCTCAATGCCGCCCTTCAAAAAGAAAAACACAGCGGCCAATTTTGGGTCATCATCCTATTCTTCCTTTTCCTGATTGTCTTCGTCGTCTGGGCATACAACAGCCCTGTCGAAGAAGTGACCCGCGGCAACGGCAATATCATTCCCAGCAGCCGTGAGCAAGTAATCCAAAGCCTCGACCCCGGCATCGTAACCGAAATCATGGTTAAAGAAGGCGACATGGTCGAGAAAGATCAGATTCTGATGAAACTCGACGACACGCGCAGCTCTGCCGTTTTACGAGAAAGCGAAGCCAAAGTCGAAAACCTCGAAGCCACTATTGCCCGCCTTAAAGCCGAAGCCTACGGCATCAAGCTCTCCTTCCCTGACAGCGTGGGCCCTGAGCTTCGCCGTCGCGAAATTGCCGCCTACAAAGCACGCCGTCAAGCCATGACCGATGCCGTCAGCGGCCTCTCCCAAAGCAAGGCCGCGCTTGACCGCGAAATCGCCATTACCGCACCGATGGTTGCCGAAGGCGTGGTTTCCGAAGTCGAACTTTTAAGAATGCGCCGCGATTCCGCAGACTTGGCCACCCAAATCTCCGAACGCCGCAACCGCTACAAAGCCGATGCCAACAACGAACTCTTGCAAGCCGAATCCGAGCTGGCGCAATCCAAAGAAAACGTTGCCATGCGTGCAGACCCGGTTGAACGCTCGCAAATCCGTGCGCCTATGCGCGGCATCGTCAAAGGCATAAAAGTCACCACCATCGGCGGCGTTGTGAATGCAGGCGAAGACATCATGCAAATCATCCCCGTTGACGACAAACTGCTGGTCGAAGCCTATATCCGTCCGCAAGACATCGCCTTTATCCGCGCAGGCCAACCTGCATTGGTTAAAGTCAGTGCCTACGACTACTCCATCTACGGCGGTTTGGAAGGCAAAGTTACCCTCGTCGGCGCCGATACCGTCAGCAACTCTATGCAAAACCGTGCCAACGACTTGAAACTTGACCCGAACCAAGTCTATTACCGTGTTCTCGTCCAAACTGAAAACAACTCCCTGAAAGACAAAAACGGCAAACCTATGCCGATTATTCCGGGCATGGTTGCAACGGTGGACATCAAAACCGGTGAAAAAACCATCTTCCAATACCTGATCAAACCAATTACGCGTATGAAACAAGCGTTAAGCGAACGCTAATCGATAAAACGATAAAAGGCCGTCTGAATATTTTCAGACGGCCTTTTATACCCAATAATCCTTACAAAACAACGGTCGAATAAGAGCCAACAACTTTCACGAAGGAAGCGCGTTCGCCCAAAAGCTGCAAGGCTTTTTGGACATTTTCATCGCTTTGATGGCCTTCGATATCGATGAAGAACAGGTATTCCCACAAAACCGATTTGCTTGGGCGGCTTTCAAATTTGGTCATGGAAATGCCCAACTCGGTGAAGGGTTGCAACAAGGAAGTAACGGCACCGGCACGGTTGGGCGCAGATACGACCAAAGAGGTTTTGTCGTTGCCGCTGCGGCCGGTTTCTTGATGACCCATCACCAAGAAGCGCGTGGTGTTGTTTGGCTCGTCTTCGATACACTCGGCAGCAAAGCTCAACTGATAAATTTCCGCGGCGATACGTCCGGCAATAGCGGCCACATTCGGGCTGTCAGACTCGGCAACCAGACGCGCTGCTTCGGCATTGCTGGCTACGGCGATACGTTCCGCATTGGGCAGGTTGCGACCGAGCCAGTCATTGCATTGCGCCAAGGCTTGGGCATGGGCGAAAACTTTGGTAATGCCGCCGATTTCATGGCTGTCTTTACGCAACAGGTTGTGATGAATGCGGACAACCACTTCGCCGCAGGCTTTCAACGCAGTTACTGCTAACAAGTCCAAAGTGCGTCCCACCGAGCCTTCGGTCGAATTTTCTACCGGTGCCACCAAATAATCGGCTTGACGCGTTTCAACTTGTTTGAAGCAGTTGTCGATGGTGGTACACGCCATGGTGTGTGCGGCGTGGCCGAAATGTTTGATGGCTGCTTGCTGGGTAAATGTTCCCTTCGGACCCAAATAGGCAATCGTCAGCGGACGCTCCACTGCCAAACATTCGCTCATAATCTCGCGAAACAGCCGGGTGACCGATTCATCCGGCAAAGGGCCGCGGTTCAAATCCTGAATCCGGCGCAAAACGGCGACTTCCCGTTCAGGACGGTACACCGCGCCTGTCCCTTTCAATTCGCCGATAGCATGCGCATGACCGGCGCGCTCATTGAGCAAACGGAGGATTTCCGCATCGATGCCGTCGATGGCATTGCGGTGCGGCAATAATTGTTCGTCTATGGATAAAGGCATAAGCTGTCTCGCAATTTTGTGAGGGATATTTTCATTTTAACATTAAAGGCCGTCTGAATTCCGTTTTCAGACGGCCTCAACACTATCTTTATCTAACTTTATCGTCTATCAGGTTTGCAAACGCCGCCAATTCCATCATAATTAAGCCTTTTGAACGACAAGGCCTATTCCATGCACTCAAACGGACTGTATACCCGTTTTCTGCCCGATGAAGAAGCAACCCTGAAACTGGGTGAAGAATGGAGCAAGCAGCTTTCCGCTCCGCTGACCATCTATCTTGAAGGCGGGCTGGGTGCAGGCAAAACCACGCTGACACGCGGGATTTTGCGCGGACTGGGTCATACGGGCGCAGTTAAAAGCCCGACTTACACCATTGTCGAATCTTATCCGCTGGATACATTCACCCTCCACCATTTCGACCTCTACCGCTTTACCATGCCAGAGGAATGGGAAGATGCCGGTTTGGACGAATTGTTTGCGCCCGACAGCGTCTGCCTCATCGAATGGCCGCAGCAAGGCGGGGAATTCACGCCTCCGGCAGACATTACCATTACATTGACGTACACCGATAAGGGCAGAACCTGCACCTTTTCCGCCCACACAAACCAAGGCCGAAAAAGTTTAGAATCATGGTCAAATTAACTAGAAGACACATTCTCCGTCAAGGCATAGGACTATTTCTCACCCTCACGCCCGTTGGTGCCGCATTGGCCAAACCGGCCTCTCCTGCGCAATTCCTTGCCGTCCGCATTTGGCCGGCGCACGCCTACACACGCGTTACCCTTGAGAGCAACCACTCGATGAAATACCAACATTTTATGTTGGACAACCCCAGCCGGTTGGTCGTGGATATTCAAGGAGCGGAAATCAACAGCGTCCTGCAAGGCATTTCCAGCAAAGTACTGTCTAACGACCCTTTTATCCGCAGCATTCGCGCCGGTCAAAATACGCCCAGCACCGTGCGTATCGTTATCGACCTGAAACAAAGCACCCATCCGCAAGTCTTTGCACTCGCACCCGTCGGCAACTTCAAAAACCGCTTGGTTATCGACCTCTATCCGCATGGCGCAGATGCCAACGACCCGATGATAGCCTTGCTCAACGGCAATATCCCCAAACAACGTCCGAATACCAATATCGCATACGACACCCCTGCCCCTAAAAGCAATCGCGGCAGCGGCGGCAACCGCCGTCCTGTGATTATGATCGACCCCGGTCATGGCGGCGAAGACCCTGGCGCAATCGGCCCGAGCGGCCTCAAAGAAAAAAACGTCGTACTCTCCATCGCCCGCGAAACCAAAAAACGCCTCGAAGCCTTGGGTTACAACGTATTCATGACGCGCAACGAAGACATCTTTATCCCATTGGGCGTACGCGTTGCCAAAGGCCGTGCGCGCAATGCCGACGTATTCGTATCCATCCACGCCGATGCCTTTACCAGCCCGTCCGCTCGCGGTACCGGCGTGTATATGCTCAATACCAAAGGCGCGACCAGCTCGGCGGCAAAATTCCTTGCCCAAACCCAAAACAACGCCGACGCCATCGGCGGCGTACAAACCAGCGGCAACCGCAACGTCGACAATACGATTTTGGACATGACCCAAACCGCAACCCTACGCGACAGCCGCAAGCTCGGCCATTCCGTCTTGACCGAATTGGGCAAGCTCAACCAATTACATAAAGGCCGCGTTGACGAAGCCAACTTTGCCGTCCTCCGCGCGCCGGATGTTCCGTCTATTTTGGTGGAAACCGCCTTCCTCTCCAACCCTACCGAAGAGCAGCTGCTCGGCAGCGAATCCTTCCGCCAACAATGCGCCCAAGCCATTGCCACCGGTATTCAAAAATACATCAATACCGCCGTTTTACGACGTGGTTAAATGGCTTGATAAAACAAAGGCCGTCTGAAAATTTTTCAGACGGCCTTATCTTTTCAAGCAATCTATTTAACCGCACTTCCCTACCGCAGCCGGATAGACGGACACCTTCGTCTGCGTTAATGCAAACAGGTTTTCCAACTGTGTTTGCGCCTGACGGTTGGCATGTTCCAAAATCTCAGCCTTACACGCGCTTTGCAATACCTGCCGTCTCGCCTCTTCCTGCACCGTCTTAAATACAGATTTATCCATAGGCAGCAAATTAAACGAGCCAGTCTGAATATCGTACACTTCGATATTTTCCAAATCCACGCTCAAGATTTCCACCGCCGGCAGACTGATCAATACCTTGTCGTCTACAATATTAACATTGTCCGCGCCTAACTTATCCAAATCCAAACCGGCCAACACCTTACCGCGCACAATAAAAATACCGCTTTGCGAATCCTGCCACAGCCTGCGCCAATCCCCTTTTTTCTCCGTACGGATAATCGTATCGATATAAAATGCCGTACTTTCCAAGCGGTTCATCTGCTTAATCTGCATCAAAACCCCCTCACGGGACAAAACCTGATGTTCTTCGTTCTGACCATGCAGGGCATAAAACCAGCCGCCCGCAGCCGTCAGCGCACACAACACCAGCACGACCAATCCGCGCCCAAGCATTTTCATTTCAAACATCCCCCGTTAAAATAATCATCAAAACATTCCCTATATTCTCGCAAAACCGTCAATTTCAAGCCATACCCAGGCCGTCTGAAACATTAAAACTTATTACCAAAAAGTAATAAAAAAATCTCAACAAACAAGGTTTGCCTTTTAGTAAAGACAAGACTACAATTCATTACACACAATTCAATTTCATCTCATCATGAATACCACCGACCTGCGCCGCCACAACCTGCGGCAATGGATAACACAACACCACAACGGCCAGCAGACCAAGTTTGCCCAAGCCATCGCCATCAACCAAGGCGAGCTGTCCGCCCTGCTGAAAAACAAATCTTTCGGCGAGAAAAAAGCCCGAAAAATCGAGCAGGCAGCCAATATGCCTGACATGTGGCTGGATCAAGACCACCAAGACCGCCACGCCCCCACCATCAGCCAAGAAAGAAATACCATGTCCCACATCTCCACCATCCCCGAAATCCTAGCAGACATCAAAGCCGGCAAAATGGTCATCATCACCGATGCCGAAGACCGAGAAAACGAAGGCGACTTGCTGATGGCGGCCCAATTCGTTACCCCCGAAGCCATCAACTTCATGATCAAAAACGCACGCGGCCTGGTCTGCCTGCCGATGGACGGCGAAATGGTCGAAAAACTCGGCCTGCCCATGATGACCCAGAAAAACGGCGCGCAATACGGCACCAACTTTACCGTCTCCATCGAAGCCGCCCACGGCATTACCACCGGCATTTCCGCCGCCGACCGCGCCCTGACCATTCAAACCGCCGTTTCCCCATCCGCCAAACCAGAAGACATCGTCCAACCAGGCCACATCTTCCCACTGCGCGCCCAAAAAGGCGGCGTACTCGTCCGCGCCGGACACACAGAAGCCGGCGTTGACCTGGCACAAATGAACGGCCTGATTCCTGCCGCCGTCATCTGCGAAATCATCAACGACGACGGCACCATGGCGCGTATGCCCGAACTGATGAAGTTCGCCGAAGAACACAACCTCAAAATCGGCACCATTACCGACCTCATCGAATACCGCAGCCGCACCGAAAGCCTGCTCGAAGACATGGGCAACTCACCCGTACAAACCCCGTGGGGCGAGTTCCAACAACACGTTTACGTCGACAAACTCTCCGGCGAAACCCACCTCGCCCTCGTCAAAGGCACACCAACCGCCGACGAAGAAACCCTTGTCCGCGTCCACGAACCCTTCAGCGTAATGGACTTCATCCAAGCCAACCCGCGCCATTCATGGTCATTGCCCAAAGCCCTTAAGCGCATCCAACAAGCCGAAAGCGGCGTAGTCATCCTCTTGCACCGTACCGAAGACGGCGCCACCCTACTCGACCGCACCCTGCCCAAAGGCGCAAACCAAGCCTACAAATGGGACAGCAAAAGCTACGGCATAGGCGCACAAATCCTCGCCGGCCTCAACGTCAAAAAACTGCGCGTCCTCGGCCAGCCGTCATCCTTCACCGGCCTCACCGGCTTCGGCCTCGAAGTCGTCGGTTTTGAAGAAGCTGAAAAATAATCTTGCTTGATTGATTCTCAAAACAAATAAAACAAAAGGCCGTCTGAAAATTTTCAGACGGCCTTTTAAGTTTGGCCAGTTTAATTTGTCAGTATTTATGAATTGAATTTCAACATTGCCAATCTACCCTTAATCTCTTTTTCCAATTCGGCAGATTCCGCAAAGAGCTTGTCCAAATCTGCCGAAAATCCCGCCATTTTCTGCTCGAATTCCTCGGCGGAAATATCCACATAATCAATTTTTACTTCAAAATATTGACCTGCCGACAAGCTGTAATTCTTGGCTTTGATTTCATCGTAGCTGACCACCACGCTGAAATCTTCCACTGCCTGTTTGTGCGTAAAGGTATTGCAGATTTTTTGTTCTTCTTCGCGGGAAAGTACAGTTTTTTGGTTTTTGCCGTCTTTGATTTTTTCGCCCAAGCCCGATGCGTCGATTAACACCACGTTATCTTTATTGGCTTTATCGATAAACAGAATCGAAACGTTGGTTCCCGTCGTGGCAAAAATATTGGAAGGCATGGAAACCACGCCGGCAAGCATTTTGTTTTCTACCAGATGTTCGCGAATTTTTTTGTCGATGCCCGATTGGGCGGTAATAAAGCCCGTCGGCAACACAATCGCCGCTTTGCCGTTTTCTTTCAGGCTAAACAAGATATGCTGGATAAAAAGCTGGTAGATTTCCATCTTATCCGTATCTTTCGCCTTGATTTTCGGGATACCAGCAAAAAAGCGTTCGCGGTTTTCCTCGCCTTCCAGTTGATCGCGGAAATCACTGAAATCGAGTTTAAACGGTGGATTGGAAACGATGAAATCAAATTTTTTCAGACGGCCTGAAGCGTCTTTATGGGCAGGCGATAAAATCGTATTGCCTTGAACCACATTATTCAGCGAATGCACCAAATTGTTCAAAATCAGATTCAGCCGCAAAAGATTGGACGATTTTTGCGAAATATCCTGCGTATAAATCATGCATTTATCTTCACCGATGGCATGGGCGACGTTCATCAACAGCGTTCCTGAACCGGCCGACGGGTCGTAAACGTCCACGCTGCGGATTTGCCCACGCACCGCCTCTGGCACCAAAATATCCGCCATAATCCGCGCCACTGCGTGCGGCGTGTAGTATTCGGCGTATTTGCCGCCCGAATTACTGTTGTAGTCTTTAATCAGGTATTCAAAAATCGTGGCGAAAAAGTCGAATTTTTGCGCAAAAATCGCCTCGAAACTGAAACCCGCCAACTTGGAAATCAGCGCACGGCAAAAATCGTCGCGGCGACCTTCGTCAGTAATGTACTGACTGATACGCTCGAACAACACAATTTTCGCCCCGCCTTCGGTTTTCACCGAAAACAGTTCCGCATTACAAGCGGCAATATCGGTGAGTGTATCGTCAAAGAGTTTGGCAAAGTCTGCGCCGTTTTGTCGCTCTGATAAATACTTGATGGAATGCTCAGGCTTTAAAACCGCTGTTTTTCCTTCAATATCCATATTGACGAACCCGATTGGCTCGTCGGGCTTTTCTTTGCGAATTTGTTTAACTTCGAAATCGTATTTGTCGTTTAAGAATTTATACAAAAAAGCCTGACTGATGATTTTGAACTCGTTGCCGTCATTGCCCAAACCATAGTTGGCGCAGATGGTTTTCAAACTGTCAATCAGGGCTTTAGTTTGTTCGGTAAAGTGTTGTTCGGTCATGGTGTGTCTCGTTCTTTTTATTGTATCAGTTGGATTCTTGAAACTGGCTTATTCAGCCACGGATACCTGCCCGTTCATCAGCATGGGTAGTAGGAAATCGCGTAGTTGGGTTAAGTGGTGGTTTTGTTTTTGTAGAAAAAAAATATTTTGCTGCATTGGGGATATTAAGTTTGTAAAATTTTTAATTAAATCTATACCTGAATAGGCAAAAGTAAAGCGTTTCAGGCTTTCATGTCTAATACCCTTATGAACACTTCCCGTGGAAACTTGACGAGTAAAAGATTTTATTTCATCAGACGATAAAAGCATGAATAAAAAGTATGGAGTTATAAAATCAGACTTACTGCGTATAGAAAATACGGACTCGTTTATATCCCAGTTTTTAGGTTTTTCATGTAACAAATATGTTGAACCTATAGGTTCAATACTGGTAAATAAAATATCTCCTTTATCCAGCTTAGAACGTTTATTGATAACATTTAATGCTTCATCAGTGATTTTGGCACAAGTGTGAAATTTAATTTCATTATCCTTTATGTTTTTAATAGTTACATAGAAATTCTCACCATTGCCTAAAGAAAAGTTATCTCTTGGGTTTAATCCAGTGGTCGAATGAGTAATGACCTCCCCCAAGCTCTTCACCTCCCACCCCTTCGGAATTTCCCGTTTCAAGGTTTCGTCAAACACCATTTCGCCGCCTGAGGATTTGTAGGGCTTGCCGTTGGCGTCGGGGAAGTCAAACTGCACAAACCAATAGTCGTACAGGGTTTTCGCCATCTCTTCCAAGCGCGCGTTAATTTGTTTGTTCAGGGCGATTTTTTTGTCCAAAGCGGATAAAAGGGAAAAGATACTATCCTGAGTTTTTTTATCGGGTAGTTTTAACTCTATTTTTGACAAAGTATTTACTGACAATCCAGGTTGTGCTGATTGTCCCTGGTATTGCCCTAAATTCATAATGGATAGTAAATTGGCAATATATCCAATATTATGTTCATCATTTGCAGTTGCTACGATAGCATGTTCTGTCATATATGCTTTGCCACAAAAATATTTCGTATTACCACAATAAGCACCTTGACGACCAATAATTGCGCATTCCCCTTCAAAATTGTAAGTATCTGTATAGCCTCTGATTCCATTTCCACCAAAAACAGGATATGCCCCTATTTCAAATATTTGACTAGCTGTTATTCCTTTGCCACTACTAAATCTTCTGCATACTTCAGAAATTGTATATGTTGCCCACTCACTCATATTTTTTATCTCTCAATCTTTTAATTAACCACTAATCCCAAAAAACTTCCACCTTAACTATTATTTAAAATTGTCGGCATTTTCAGTAAGCAAAAACACTTACCCAATAATAAAGGCCGTCTGAAAAACATTTCAAAATCCGACCGCACTTTTATTGCCCACTCCAAACGTATGCAATACGCCCGTAAAGGCTGCCTGAAAATCTACTCCCCAAATCCGCCCGCTTTCTTTTAAATACTCCCGCACCAACAGGCGGTTAATGGCTTGGATGTCTGCGGGTTGAACGGGGAATTTTTGCTCCGTTCTAAAGCGTTTTAATACGATGCCCTGCATTTGTTTTTCAAAGTAATTCTGGTTGTCCAAAATCTGCTCCATATCCAGCACTTTTTGGTCGGCATCGGTTTTTACGCCGCTTAGCGCGTTAAAGACTTTGAGTTTGTCGCCGTAGAGGGCGGGGTTTTCCATAAGCCGCTTGTGAAGACGGGCATATTTGGCGTCGCCGCTGTATTTGTGCCGCAAGAGGTCGTTTTGGCGGTTCAGCTCTTTGATTCGGGCATAGACGGTTTCGAGTGTGGCGATGTTTGCCTGCATTTCTTCCTGCCCAACTTCGGCGAGGTTCTTTTTCTTGAAGATGCGTTCCAGTTCTTCGCGCAGGCTGATGTATTCGGGGTCTTCTTGGTCGAAGTTGCCCGCCAGTCCTTCGCGCACTTTGCGCATGATGTCTTTCAAATCGTCCGCAAGTTTGAGTTCGGCTTCGCCGATTTTGACGAACTGGAAGTAAACGTCTTCCAGCGCTTCATTGAGCAAATGGGCGGTGTCGCCCTGCTGTAGTTTTTCGGCAAGGTTTAAGGTATCCAGACGGGCGGCGGTTTCGCGGTACAAAAGATTGAGCTTGTCAAAATCCAGATGCGCGAGAAATTCGTGGCTGCCTTGCAGGCGCAGGACGTTGTACAGCTCTTTGGCGGTTTGCAGGGCTTTTTTTAGGGCAAGAAGCTGTTTTTTATCTTCTATTTGGCTGATTTGGCGGCAAAATTCTTCGGCGTTTTCGGTATCAAAATCAAACAGGGCATTTTTGATGTCTGCAATTTCCTGTTCGATTTCTTCGGCAGTTTTGAAAAGCTGGCTGTAACTGCCGATTTCGTCGCCCAATTCGTTAGAAAGTTCGTCCCAATAGGCGCGGTTGGTTTTGTCGAATTCTTTTTGAATGTCGGCAAAATCGACGACGTAACCGTAGCGGTAAGATTTGTAGGTGCGGTTGACGCGGGTCAGGGTTTGTAAAAGGTTATGGGCTTTGATTAGTCTACCCAGGTAAAGTTTTTTCAGGCGCGGCGCGTCAAAACCGGTCAAAAGCATGTTGTACACAAACAGGATGTCGGTTTTGCCTGCTTTGAAGTCTTTGACCCATTGGTCGCGTTCGTCTTTAGTGCCGACGTCGTGCAATATCAGCGCGGCGGTGAGATTGTGGTCTGAGGCTGTCTGAAAATGGTCAAAGAGTTGCTGCGCCTGTTCTGCGCTGTCGCAAACGACCATGGCGCCGAGGCTGTCGTCTTGGTTGGTTTTTCTAAATTTGGCGAAGTCGCCCAAGATATAGTCGAGCATCGGGCGGACGAAGTGCGGATGGGCGTAGATTTCTTTGCGGTCAAAGCTGCCTTTTTCGACTTCAAGCTGCGCCAGTGCAGCCTGCAATTGGGCTTTGTATTGGCTGCTGATGGTTTCGCGAATCAGGCGCAGGGTGTAGCCGTCGGCAATGGAGGCGTTGTAATAGTATTTATGGATGTAGTCGCCGAAGAGCTCGCGGGTGTTGACGTTGCCTGCGGTTACGCCGATAAGCGGCGTGCCGGTCAGCCCGATTTTGACGGCGTTTACGTCGGACTGGTTAAGGTTGGCAAGAAACGAGCCTTTGGGATTATAGCTGCGGTGTACTTCATCAAGAAAATAGATGCGCTGGATGGCGAGGTCATAGTCGTTACGAGCGACGACATCGGGGTCGTCTTTGAATTTTTGGATGTTAACAACGGTGATTTCCGCTTTACCTGCGTGATTGTGCAGGGTTTGGGCAGATTTGATGTCGGCAGCAAAGGCTTCGCGGCTGTCGATGGTATGGACGACTAAATCGCGGGCGGTAAATTCCCGCTGCGCCTGTTTCAATAAATCGAGCCTGTCCACGATGAAATAGAATTTCGGCACGATGCCCTGTTTGGCGTAATAGTGGGTCAGGTAGCGGGTGTTGTAATAGGCAAGCGCGGTTTTGCCGGAGCCTTGAGTGTGCCAAATCACGCCTTTTTTGCCGCCGTTTGCCAAATGTTTTTCGATGGCCAAGGTGGCGAATAACTGCGGATAACGCATGATGTGTTTTTGCAGCGCGCCTTGACTTGCTTTGACGTAAGTCAGCCCGTGTTGCAGAAGAAAAGCGAGGCGTTCGCGGCAAAGCAGCGAAGTTAAGATGCGGTTGGTCGACGTATCAGGCGATTTATTGCTGATAAATTCAGGGCTGTGTTTGATAACGGGCAGGTTGTTGTCTTGCAGGACTTTGTTTTCGAGGTCGTCTGAAAGCGTGTTCAATAATTCGGCAAGATTTAATTTGTGCTCTTCGCGGAAGTAGTTGAACACTGGCTTGCCGTAAGCGGATGATGCATAAAACGCACCCTGCACCGGCTCGGTCGCGCCGTCGTCGTATTCCATGTTGTTGGAAAAAATCATGAATTGAGTGATATTGATGAAACGGCGGAATTTGGGATTTTTCGCACGTTTGCCCATGCGCTCCCGCTCTTCGCCGATTCCGCCTTTGTTGTTGGGCTTTTTGACTTCGATAAATACCAAAGGCATGCCGTTTACCAGCAGGGTAATGTCGGGGCGGAATTCTTCATCGCCGTTAATGCAGGGCAATTCGGTTACAACGTGGAAACTGTTGTTATTGAAATTTTGAAAGTCGATCAGTTTCTTGCCACCGGATTGATTGGTGAGGCGTTCGTAAAATTTTTGCCCCAAGTCTTCGTTGTCTAACTCAATAGTAATGTCGGTCAGCAAACGGCGTGCATCGTCCGGCGATAAATCGGGATTGATGCGACAGAGGCTTTCTATGAAGATTTCGGGGAAAATATTGGTTGATTTATCCCAATTTGCATTTTTTAGTGAAAGATAATCATAGCCCAAACGCATTAGGTGCAAAATGGCGGGAATCTTGACGCGGGAATTTTCGTTGTGAGTTTGGGACATAAACGTAACCAACCATAAATATAATTATTGAAACAGATTATAACACCTGAAAAAAGCCGATACACCTTCCCAATGTATCGGCTTTCGCTATCTGCTCAACGCTTAATTCCTGCCGGGCAATTCTTTTTCGCTCAATGGTTTGATGTACCAAATATCGCGGCAGTAGTCGACGATGGAGCGGTCGGATGAGAAGAAGCCCATGTTGGCGATGTTGATCAAGGCTGATTTGCGCCATGCGGATACGTTGCGGTAGTGTTCGTCCGCTTTGTATTGCGTGTCGATGTAGCTGCGGAAATCAGCCATCAGTTGATAGAAGTCGCCGTATGGTTGCAACACGTCGTTGTAGCGGTTTGGCTCTTCCGGAGAGAAAGTGCCTTGGCTGATCTGGTTGACGACGCGGCGCAGGTCGCTGTCTCGCTCGATATAGCTCAACGGGTCGTAACCGTTGCGACGGATTTCTTCGACTTGTTCTACGGTGTTACCGAAGATATAGCAGTTGTCCGCACCGACTTTTTCCAAAATTTCGACGTTCGCGCCGTCCAGTGTACCCATACAGATTGCGCCGTTGAGGGCAAATTTCATGTTGCTGGTACCGGATGCTTCCGTACCTGCCAGTGAGATTTGTTCGTGCAAATCGGCGGCAGGAATGATGATTTGGGCGAGGCTGACGCTGTAGTTCGGGATGTAAACGACTTTAATCAGGTCGCGGATTCGGGTGTCGTTGTTGATGACTTTGGCAACGTCGTTGATCAGACGGATGATTTTCTTCGCCATGTAATAGGCGGATGCGGCTTTACCGGCAAAGATGAACACGCGCGGCTGCCAATCAAAATCGGGGTTTTCCAGGATTTTGTTGTAGCGGTCGACGATGTGCATCACGTTCAATGCTTGACGTTTGTACTCGTGGATACGTTTGATTTGGATGTCGAAAAGTGCATCGGTATTAACTTTGATGCCCAGTTCGGTTTCGATGTATTTGGCAAGGCGCTCTTTGGCGGCTTTTTTACTTCGCCGAATTCTGCCTGTACGGAGGCATCGTCCACTTTGTCGTTTAGCTTGGCCAGGTTGTCCAAATGCAGACGCCAGTCTTCATTACCCAGATGTTTGTCCAAGAATTTGGTCAAGCCCGGGTTGGCAATGTTGATCCAGCGGCGCGGGGTTACGCCATTGGTTACGTTGGTAAAGCGTTCCGGGAATATTTTGGCAAAGTCGGCAAAGATGGATGTGGTCATTAAATCGGAGTGGATTTTTGCCACGCCGTTGACTTTGTGCGAACCGATCACAGCAAGCCATGCCATGCGGACACGGCGGCCGTGGGTTTCATCAATGATGGATACGCGGCGGACAAAGTCGTCGTCGAAGTTGCCAATGGCGCGTAAGGCATTGAGGAAGTAGGCGTTAATTTCAAAGATGATGTCCAAATGGCGCGGCAGCAGACGGCCCATCAGGTCAACCTGCCAAGTTTCCAAGGCCTCGCTCATCAATGTGTGGTTGGTGTAAGAGAAAATCTTACAGCACATATTCCATGCTTCAGTCCATGCGATACCCTCTTCGTCAATCAGGATGCGCATCAATTCTGGAATGGCGAGCACCGGATGAGTGTCGTTCAAGTGGATGGCAACCTCGTCGGCCAAAGTGCGGATACTTGGGAAACGGCATTTATGGCGCGCTACGATGTCTTGTACGGATGCGGAAACCAAGAAGTATTCTTGTTTCAAGCGCAATTCACGGCCAGATTCGGTAGAGTCGTTCGGATACAGGACGCGTGAGATGTTTTCATCGCTGTTTTGCGCACGGACGGCGGAAGCGTAATCGCCTCGGTTGAAGTCGGTAAGGTCAAACAGGTTGCCTGCGTGTGCAGTCCACAAGCGCAATGGATTGGCACATTCGCCGCCATAGCCCGGAATGATTTCATCGTATGCCCAAGCGGAAATTTCTTCGCTCGGCTGCCATTCTTTTTTGTCGCCCAAGTTCAATACTTGACCGCCGAAACGTACGGAATATTGTTTGTTCGGACGGGCAAACTGCCATGCCAAATCTTGGTCGAGCCACAAATCGGGTTTTTCAACTTGTTGGCCATCCACGATTTCTTATTTGAACATACCGTATTGGTAACGGATGCCGTAGCCCATAGCAGGAATGCGCAGGGTTGCCAAAGAGTCGAGGAAGCAGGCGGTCAGACGGCCCAAACCGCCGTTACCCAAACCCGGATCTTCTTCTTGTTCGCAGACATCGGCAAATTCTTTGCCCAGTTGTTTGAAAGCTTCTTCAAATTCGGCGTAAACACCTTCGTTAATCAGCGCGTTGACAAACGAACGGCCGAGTAGGAACTCCATAGACAGGTAATAAACCATGCGTTTGCCGTTGTCGATGTGGGCGCGGCGTGTTTTGAGGAAATCTTCCGCAATCAGGTCACGCGCGGCAAGCATGGCGGCGTTGAGCCATCGATGTGAAGTTGCCTCCTTCGGATCTACGCCCAAGATAAAAATCAGCTTGTAAACGATGGATTTACGGATGGTTTCGGCGTCCGGTTTAGGCATTACGTAATCGTAACCGGAGATAGGGAGTTTTTTCTTAGCCATGGAAGCCTTTCTCTAGCGTGAGGCACTGGACAACGCGCCTGATAGTTTTATTAAAAACAACGAAACTCGGTTTTCAGACGGCCTGACAACGGTAACAGGCCGTCTGAAAGGAATGACGCGTAGGTTTGTTACACAACAAGGAATTATAGCGGAAAGATTTAAAAAAAGGATATTTTTTTCTTTATAAAACATTTAATTAACAATTAAACCATTAATCATCTTATCGGCATTTCCGATTTATACCACGAAGCCAAAAATGAACAAATACCAATAAAATATCAAAGTGTTAATCAAACAATAGTTTAATTCCCATTTAATTTGTTTTATGCAAAATCCAAATCCCCATGTGCTCAACAACACATTTTCCTGTTTCTTCGTAATTTAATTTCTCTGATGGTACGCAAGAAATTTCCCAATTACCTTGAGGCAGATTAAATAACTGACGGCTACGTTTGGCATTTACCAACAGCAGCCACTCGTCATCCAAAACGATCTGAATCGCCTTGCTGCCCCTGTTGTGCCAACAATATTCGGTCATCGGGCTGCTATCAGCATTGAGCCATTGCACACGCTCTTTTTCCCACCAGCAATCATCTGTCAGCAGCTTGATTTGGCTGCGTACGCGTATCAGCTCTTGAGTGTAATCTTGCAACACATGAGACCCATTTTGCCAATCCAACCATGTAATCGGATTATCTTGGCAGTAGCTGTTGTTGTTGCCTTGCTGACTGTTGCCGAACTCATCGCCGGCCAACAGCATGGGCGTACCGTTGAATAAAAATAAAGAGGCAAGCAGCGCTTTGGAAGTGTATTCGCGGTTGAGCAAAACCTCTTCATCATCGGTTTCGCCTTCTACGCCGTGGTTGTAGCTGATGTTTTCATTATGCCCGTCGCGGTTGTTTTCACCGTTGGCTTCGTTGTGTTTTTCGTTGTAGCTGACTAAATCGCGCAGAGTGAAGCCGTCGTGTGCAGTAATGAAGTTGATGCTGGCAGACGGTCGGCGGCCGCTGTGGTTGAAAATATCGGACGACCCGGCCAAGCGTTCGGCAAATGCGCCCAAATTACCGCTTTCCCAAGACCAAAACGCGCGCATATCATCACGGAAACGGCCGTTCCATTCAGTAAAAGGTTGCGGGAAATTGCCCAAGTGATAGCCGCCTTCGCCGATGTCCCATGCTTCAACAATCAGCTTCAAACCGGCCAAAACCGGATCTTGATACAAGACTTGGAAAAAACGGCCATACGATTGGAAATCGGGCTCGCGTCCCAATACGGTTCCCAAGTCAAAACGGAAGCCGTCAACATGAAACTCTTCGGCCCAATAGCGCAGGCTGTCTGCCGCCCAACGGGTAACGTCGCGACGGACAATATTGAGCGTATTGCCGCAACCTGACCAGTTTTCATAGCTGCCGTAAGAGGTGTGCCAATACCATAAGGTGTTGTCGATACCGCGCTGACACAGCATCGGGCCTTTGTCGTCCTGCTCTGCCGTGTGGTTGTACACGACATCCAAAATCACTTCCAAACCTGCCTGATGCAAGGCTTTGACTGCCTGTTTAAACTCCGCCGCCGCACGCTCGGGATTATCGGCATAAGACGGCTCGACGGCACAATGGGAGTAAGTGTTGTAGCCCCAATAATTGCTCAAACCCATCTGCTGAAGATGGTATTCGTCCAGATGATAATGAATCGGCAGCAGCTCGACCGTCGTCACCCCCAATTCTTGCAGATAAGCCAAAAACCGTTTATCACTCAAGGCCTTATAAGTGCCTGCATATTTCAAATCGGGGAACTGCTTGGTAAACCCTTTGACATGGGCTTCATAAATAACGGTTTTGCCCCACGGTATCTCCGGACGGCAATCTTTGGCCCAATTAAATCGGCTGCGTCCGATCACGACGCTTTTCGGTGCAACGGCGGCATTGTCGCGTTCATCTTCCGGCCTGAACCATGCCATTTCTTCGGCGGTACGGTAGCTTGGTTTGCCGTCAATTTTTTTGGAATACGGGTCAATCAGTAATTTGTTGGGATTAAAACATGAGCTGTATTCTGCGTTTTCACGTCCATACACACGAAAACCGTATCGCTGCCCTGCCTTAACGTCCGGCACGAATCCGTAAAATACCGAACCGCGCCGCGAAGGCATCTCCAAACGGGTTTCTTTATCTTTATCAAACAGACACAATTCTACCTTTTCAGCATTGATGGAAAACAAGGTGAAATTCGCGCCCTTGCTTGTCAGGGTCGCGCCCATGGGATAAGGCTTGCCTTCCTCGATATGCCATGATTTGGCAGTCATAGAATGATTCCTTGGTATGTATTTGGTTTCGTGTCCAATATAAGGCCGTCTGAAAATCTTTCAGACGGCCTTGAGTCATATTGATGTCACTATCTTTTAATTTTCAGCTGATTAGGCCGGCATAATGCCCACCCTCAAAGTTGATTTACGCTTCGTCTTTGACTGCCGCCTGATACAGGTAAACGGTTGCCAACGGCGGTACGGTAACAGACAGGGAATTTGGTTTGCCATGCGACCAAACTTCTTCTGTCTCCACCGTTGCGCCGGCAGAAACGCCGCTGCCTTTGTAATGCAGGTCGTCTGAATTGAGGATTTCGCGGTATTCGCCGGCAGAATTCACACCAAAACGGTAGCCTTCAAGCACCACAGGCGTGAAGTTGCTGATGACGATAACGCGGTTGCCTTCGCGGTCGCGGCGATCGAAGACGAATACGGAATTGTCGCCGTCATCGGCAACCAGCCACTCAAAGCCTTCAGGCCATTGGTCTAATTGGTAAAGCGGCGCAGTGTCTTTATAGACATGGTTCAACTCGCGCACAAAGTCTTGTACGCCTTTGTGCCAGCCGCCCTCTTGCTCCAGCAGGAACCAATCCAGTCCTTAGTTGTAGTTCCACTCGCGGCCTTGTGCAAACTCGTTGCCCATAAACAACAGTTTTTTGCCGGAGAAGCCGTACATAAAGCCGTAGTAGGCGCGCAGGTTGGCGAATTGCTGCCAGCAGTCGCCAGGCATCCGTCCGAGCAGCGAGCGTTTGCCGTGTACGACTTCGTCGTGTGAGAGCGGCAGGACGAAGTTTTCGCTGTATTGGTACATCATACCGAAGGTCATTTTGTTGTGGTGGTATTTGCGGTTGATGGGGTCTTCCATCATGTAGCGCAAGGTGTCGTTCATCCAGCCCATGTTCCATTTGTAACTGAAGTTCAAGCCTTCTTGACGGGTTACGTTGGCGAACGAGGTAGATTCTTCGGCGATTTCGGTGACGGACGGGACGACCTCTTTCAGCATGGTGTTGGTATCGCGCAGGAAGGCGATGGCTTCGAGGTTTTCATGGCCGCCGTATTGGTTGGGTATCCACTCGCCGTCTTTGCGCGAGTAGTTGCGGTAAATCATGGAGGCGACGGCGTCCACGCGGATACCGTCAAAACCGAAACGCTCTATCCAATACAAGGCATTGCCTTGCAGGAAGTTTTTGACTTCGTTCCTGCCGAAGTTGTAAATCAGGGTGTTCCAGTCTTGATGGTAACCTTCGCGCGGGTCGGCGTGTTCGTACAGCGCGGTACCGTCAAACTTGGCAAGCCCATGGTCGTCGGTCGGGAAGTGTCCGACCACCCAGTCGAGGATGACGCCGATGCCTTCGTCGTGGGCGGCTTTAATCAGGGCGCGCAATTCGTCGGGCGAACCGAAACGGCTGGTCGGCACATACAATCCGGTCGCCTGATAGCCCCACGAGCCGTCAAACGGGTATTCGGACACGGGCAGGAACTCAATATGGGTGAAGCCCATGTCTTTGACGTATGCGACCAATTCTTTGGCGAGCTGTTCGTAAGTCAGCCAGAAGTTGTTTTCGGGATTGCGTTTCCATGAACCCAAATGCACCTCATAAATGCTGATGGGCGCGTCAATGGCGTTGGCGCGGGCGCGGAAGTCGGGTGTATCCACTTTTTCCGGCAAACCGCGCACGACAGACGCGGTATTCGGACGCAACTCTGCGCCGAAGGCATACGGGTCGGTTTTTTGCCGCACATCGCCGTTGGCATCGCGGATTTCAAATTTGTAGAGGGCGTTCAGTTTCACAGCGGGGATAAAGATGTCCCAGATGCCGTTATCGCGGTGGAAACGCATGACGTGGCGGCGGCCGTCCCAGTGGTTGAATTCGCCGATGACGGACACGCGCTGCGCATTTGGCGCCCATACGGCAAAGCGTACGCCCTTCACGCCGTCCAACTCGGCAAAATGCGCGCCTAAAGTCTCATAAGGACGCAGGTGCTTGCCTTCGGCCAACAGCCAGGAATCCATGTCTTGCAACGCAGAGCTGAAATGATAAGGGTCTTCTTCAATCACAGGCTCGGAGTCTTCGGTATAACGGATACTCAAAGCGTAATCGGGTGCATCATCGGGCAAAACAGCCACAAAGAAACCGCGTTCATCAATTTTTTCAGACGGCACGATGAGTTCGCCGCTGCGGCGGTTCACAATATCCACGCTTACTGCGCCGGGAATCAAAACGCGCACTACTTCATCGCCCTCTGCAAGGCGGTGTCGTCCCAGATAAGCGAACAAGTCGCTGTGGGTGGCAAGAAACAGGCTTTCGACCGTATCGCGCTCGATTTGGTCAAGT
The DNA here is from genome assembly GCF_051963715.1 of Neisseria sp. P0001.S005. NCBI lineage: Bacteria > Pseudomonadati > Pseudomonadota > Betaproteobacteria > Neisseriales > Neisseriaceae > Neisseria > Neisseria sp. P0001.S005. The sequence continues at coordinate 25,868 of NZ_JBQCTZ010000017.1, forward strand.
TCATGATAAGCCTTGATTTAGCTGTTTGTTTTCATGCGTACCTCGTCAATAATGGCAAGTTGGCCGCCCATGAGGCGGTGTTGTAGGAAATCTTCCAAAGAAACCGGCATTTTTTGCGCCCAGTTCGGATAACCGTCCGGCACGCCGGGGACATTCAAATTGTCAATGACGCCCAGCAGGTTTTCCAGTTGTACGGCGTAAAGCTTGCTGCGGCTCAATGCGCCGTATTTGTGCAAAGCCGCCAGCAAAGTTTCATCGGCTTTTGCCGGCATTTGCACGTCTGCACCCAGACAGCCGGTATATTTCAATTTGTCCAGCAAATCGGCTTTATCGTGTTCGCGCTCATCCAAGGCCGTCTGAAAAGCGGCTGCATCAGGCAAAGTACCGAGTTTGAACATCGTATCCAAATCTTTGCCCACCCAATAACCTGCCAGCGGCGCGACATCGTGGGTACTGATGACCGTAATCGCCTGCTCAGGGTATTCTTCAGGCAGTTGGAAACCGTTCCAGCCCTTGCTGAAATACATCACTTTGTAGGAGAACACTTGATAGCGGTTGAGCAGATAACGCGCTTGATCGGGTACCGTACCCAAATCTTCGCCAATGATGACGCAACGGTTTCGCTGGCTTTCCAAAGCCAATATGGCAAAAGTCACTTCGGCGTCGTAATGCACGTATGCACCGAAATCCGCTGTTTTATCGTTTAAAACCCACCACAAACGACACAATGCCATCACATGGTCAATCCGCAACACGCCATACAGCCGCATGTTTTCGCGCAACAAATGGGCAAACTTTTCATAGCCCGTATGTTTCAACATCGACGGATTAAGCGGCGGCAAATTCCAATTCTGCCCTGTCGGCCCCAAAGGATCGGGCGGCGCACCGACCGATACGTCCATACAATAATCTTGACGGTTTAACCAAGTATCCGCGCTGCCTCGCGCCACGCCGACCGCCAAATCGCCGTAAATACCGAGTTTGACACCGTAGTCGGCAGCAGCTTTGTTAACTTCTTGCAATTGCTCCGCGCAAAGCCATTGCAGCCACATATAAAAACGGATTTCACGTTCATGGCTGCGCGCGAATTTTTCTACTGCTTCGCCATCAGGCTGATGAAATTCAGACGGCCATGACTGCCAACCCACTTGTCCAGGACGGCTGTAATACTGGTCCAAAGCCTCAAACAAACCGAAGCCCTGCAAAGCTTTGCCTTTTTCCGTAACAAATGCTTCAAATGCAGTGCGTTCATTTGCCGCAGCTTCGCAGGTATCTTGTTCAAACGCGTTAAACGCCATGTGCAGCGCATCACGCTTACATGCCCAAACCGCCGTATAAGTCACCGTTTCCGTAACACGCAAAGCGGCGATACGCTGACGGATTTTTGGTTGTGCCAACCAGTTTTTCAGTTGTTCGTTATAAGTAAACGCCCCGACTTTCTCAATATCCAAATAAATCGGATTGAGCCATTCGCGCGAAGAAGGGCTATACGGGCTGGCAAAGGCAGGCTTGCTGGTAAACAAGGCGTGCAAAGGGTTGATACCGACGAAATCCAGCTTTTTCTCCGCCGCATATTTCATCAGGTTCAGCAAATCGGTAAAGTCGCCTATGCCCCAGTTGCGCTTGGAACGCAGGCTGTACAAATGCATGGTCAAACCATTCATGCGACCGCCATTGGCAAGCAGTTTGGGCTGATAAACCGACTCAGGCGCAACAATCAGGCGTACAAGGCAACATTTGCCGCCGGTCTCGGCCGACAAAGTGTAATAACCGCAAGCCAGCTGGGGCAGCTTAATCCAAAGCGTATCGTTGTCGCCCGGATATAAAGTCAAGGTCTGGCACTCATCCGCCTCATCAATCAATACGACCGCTTCCGCACCATGAAATTCAGACGGCATCTGTAAAGATTCTTCGCCGTTTTCATGCGCGACCATCGTATTCAGATAAAGGCCGTCTGAATCAGCTTTGCTTTTGTCCAAAACAGCAACGATCGATTCCAACACTTCAGGTTTGGTCGCATGATATGTACCGTTGATGTCGTGGTAGCCTAAATCAATACCGGCCGCTACGGCCTGCTGCTCCAATGTTTCACTCATTGCACTCTGCCTGTTTTACCAATATCTGAATCTTAATACAGATCTTGTCGCACCGTTACATGTAATTCATTGTAGTCTCTAACAAAATCCATATTTCCCTGCTTGATTTGACCTGCGCCAAAATTTCCTATTTATCTGTCTTGTAAAAACTTAAAGGCCGTCTGAAAAGGAAGGTTTCATTCCTTTTCAGACGGCCTTTATCATGCTTCAAGCCTGATTAGTGGTGGTGATGACCGTGCGGGCCATGTACGTGACCGTGGGCAATTTCTTCCTCAGTCGCATCGCGCACACCTTCAACGGTTGCTTTGAATAATACTTTCATACCAGCCAAAGGATGGTTGCCGTCCACTACGGCTTTACCGTCGGCAACATCGGTTACACGATAAATCAATACATCGCCTGTTTCCGGATCATCGGCTTCAAACATCATGCCGACTTCAACTTCAACAGGAAATACGCTGACATCTTCAATACGCACCAGCTCAGGATCTTGCTCTCCGAAGGCATCATCAGGAGACAAAGCCACTTCAACAGTATCGCCTACATTTTTGCCGTGCAACGCTTCTTCCACCAAAGGGAAAATACCGTCATAACCGCCATGCAGGTAAGCAATCGGCTCTTCGGTTTTGTCCAACAACTGGTTGTTTGCATCGTACATTTCATAATGCAGGGAAACTACGGAATTTTTAACAATAGACATCATGTCGTCCTTAATCAATATTTAAAAGTCAAGTTCAGGCTATTCTATCACAGCTGTAACTAAACAATCGGTTTACCTTAAACAAATACTTTTGGCGAACACAACAAACCCGAAAAAGTCTATATAAAAAACAAAATTGAATGATTCCAATCCATAAAAGTTGCTTTTTCACAACACAAAGTTGCTAAATTACAAAAATTTCCCCAAACGCAAAAACATTCTAAATCCTTAAAACCAACAACAGTTAAAAATAATCAAATTATTGAATATAAACAACTTTTAAAATTTTCATTAATTATGAATATTTTTAGATGATTTTTTACCTGCCTCCCTGATTTACATTATTTTCGCTAATTTTGTATTGATTTTAGTCCGCAAACGGTTAAGCAACGTTGCATTGGCCTACCCCGTGGGGCATAATAACGAAAATTCAGCAATGAATTTCTACTGTACAGGCCGTTTGACGGCTATTTTTAGTTTAAATCGATTTAAAAAAGGTCCTCAAAAATGAAAAAATCTCTGTTCGCTGCTGCTTTGTTGTCTTTAGCTTTGGCCGCTTGTGGCGGTGCTGATAAAGCTGCTGAAACTGCCGCTTCTGCTGCTTCTGAAGCCGCTGCTTCTGCTACTGAAGCTGCTGCATCTGCTACTGAAGCCGCTGCTTCTGCTGCTACCGAAGCTACTGAAGCCGCTGCTTCTGCTACTGAAGCTGCTGCATCTGCTACTGAAGCCGCTGCTTCTGAAGCTGCTAAATAATATTCTTTTGAATATAAGAAAAGCAGGATACCATTGTGTATCCTGCTTTTTTACATTTCTCACACTCCCCTTCCCGACTTTTCCGCCTGACTGCCATGCACCTTCACGACCGTTTTGCTGAGTTTCTTTCCGCCTCTGAAATCATCGAAGCCACTCCGGCCTTGTTAAACGACCAACGCCGCCGTTTTGTTTCTTCGCCGGATATTGTCTTACAGCCGAACTCCGTCGAGAGCGTGCAGAAAATCATGCGTTTCTGTTTTGAAAACCGCATCCGCGTAACCCCGCAAGGCGGCAATACCGGATTATGCGGCGCAACGGTAACCACCGAAGGCGTACTGCTCAATCTCTCCAAGCTCAACCGCATCCGCGATATCAACCTTGCCGACAACAGCATGACGGTTGAAGCAGGCGTGATTTTGCAGAATGCTCAAAATGTGGCAACCGAAGCGGGACGACTGTTTCCACTCAGCCTTGCCAGCGAAGGCTCTTGCCAAATCGGCGGCAATATCGCCTGTAATGCTGGCGGTTTGAATGTCTTGCGTTATGGCAGCATGCGCGATTTGGTATTGGGTTTGGAAGTCGTTTTACCAAACGGCGAACTGGTTTCCCACCTTCAGCCCCTGCACAAAAACACGACCGGCTACGACTTGCGCCATCTTTTTATCGGCAGCGAAGGAACATTGGGCATCATTACCGCCGCCACACTCAAACTCTTTGCCCAGCCCAAAACCAAAGCGACCGCATGGGTAGGTTTAGACGATATTGAATCCGCCGTCTCTCTTTTAACTGCGGTGCAAGGCCATTTTGCCGAGCGCTTGACCAGCTTCGAGCTGATCAGCCGCTTTGCCCTCGATTTATCTTCGGAATTCAGCCAACTCAAAAAGCCTGCCGATGCGCAATGGCATATTTTGATTGAACTTGCAGATTCCGTTCCCGATGCCGGACTGGATGAAAAGCTTGCCGAATTTCTCTATCAAAACGGATGGGAAAACAGCATCTTGGCGCAATCCGAACAAGAGCGATCCGACTTATGGACCTTGCGTGAAAATATTTCCGCTTCCCAACGCAAACTCGGCACCAGCATCAAACACGATATCGCCGTCCCTATCGCCCAAGTGGCCGCCTTTGTCCGCCAATGCGCCCCTGCCTTAGAAACCCGCTTTCCCGGCATACAGATTGTCTGCTTCGGACATTTAGGCGACGGCAGCCTGCATTACAATACATTCCTGCCCAACGTATTGAGCAACGAAGCCTACCAATACGAGGATGCCGTCAATACCATTGTTTATGAAAACATCCTTGCCTGCCACGGCACGATTGCCGCAGAACACGGCGTAGGCATCATCAAAAAACATTGGCTGCCCCGTGTGCGTACGCAGGCCGAACTCGTTCTGATGCATGCCATCAAAAATCAGCTTGACCCTTATGGCATTATGAATCCGGACAAACTCCTGCCTTCTTTGGATTAACCAATACGAAAAGGCCGTCTGAAACATTTCAGACGGCCTTTTATCTTATCCAAACTATTTCAATGCCGTTTTCCAATCCAATCCGCCCAAGGACGGTACCTGTATCACTTCGTTGGTATCCAAATTGACCGCCGTCAGCTCTCCGCCCCACAACGCGCCGGTATCCAAAGCAATGACCTGATCGGTATTAACGTAGCCCAATGACGACCAATGTCCGAACACGGTAATATAATCCAAATTCTGCCTATCAGGCGCTTTAAACCAAGGGCGCAGGTAAAGCGGCATTTTTTTCAGAGTGGATTTATATTCGTAATCCAATTCGCCTTTGTACGTCAGCGCACGCATACGGGTAAAGACGTTGATAATCATGCGTAGGCGCTCATAGCCTGTCAAATCGCCCGTCCACTCGGTTGGCTTGTTGCCGTACATTTTGCCAAAAAATTTCCTGTATTTTTTACCTTGCAATTCATCCTCAGCCTCACGGGCAAGGCTTTCGGCCTTATCAACAGACCACTGCGGCAAAATACCGGCATGCACCATCACATGCCTGTCGCCGCGCACCAACAGCGGTTGATGACGCAGCCAGTCAAGCATGGCATGACTATCGGGATGGGTCAAAATCGGCTCAACTGTATCACTGCGCTTGAGCGTTCCTTCACCGCAACCGACTGCCAAAAGATGTAAATCATGATTGCCCAAAACCATTTGCACACTGCTGTCATGCTCTTTGGCAAATTTCAGGGTTTCCAAGGACTTCGGGCCGCGATTGACAATATCACCAACCAGCCAAAGGGTGTCCGTACCATGATTAAAGCCGATTTTGGCAAGCAATAAAGTCAGCTCGTCAAAACAGCCTTGAATGTCTCCGATTGCGTAATGTGCCATTATTATTGTTTTCCGTTGTTCTTATTTTCAGACGGCCTCAAGCCCAGCCCAGGCCGTCTGAAAACATCAATTATGCATTTAAAATCAATACTGCTTCTGCTTCAACCTGAACGCCTTTAGGAAGACTAGCCACACCAACCGCCGCACGCGCAGGGAAAGGTTGTTCGATAAATTCAGCCATCACTTCATTGAATACGGCAAAGTTGGCCAAATCAGTCAAATAAGCATTGAGTTTGACGATATCGTTCAAAGAACCGCCTGCCGCTTCTGCTACGGCTTGCAGGTTTTTAAATACTTGCACTGCTTCGGCGCGGAAGTCGCCATCGCCGACCACAGTCATCGTAGCCGGATCCAAAGGAATCTGACCGCTCATATAAACCGTATCGCCTGCGCGGACTGCTTGGCTGTATGCGCCAATCGCGGCAGGGGCTTTGTCGGTATGGATAATGGTTTTAGACATGATATTCTCCTCAAATAGAAATGTCAGAATCAGGTGGAAGCTTCGAATTTTACTTTCAACAGAAATACGTTTCAATAAAAGCATTCAATTAATGCGTTTATTCCATCTTGTTCTTCCCCGATTTTAAACCTACAATCCCACACATTATTCATTTCAAAGCCGAAATTATCATGTTTTTTGTCTTATCCCCAGCCAAAAACCTCAACGAAAAAGACCCCTCCCCCGTCAGCAGCTTTACCCAGCCCGACCTTTTGCCCGAAGCAGAAATCCTGATGCAGGAGTTGCGTCAGCTTGCCCCTCAACAAATCGCCGAGCTGATGCATGTTTCCGACAAAATCGCCCTGCTCAATGCCGAACGCAATGCCGTATGGCACACGCCGTTTACCCCTGAAAACGCCAAACAGGCCGTATTTATGTTCAACGGCGACGTCTATGAAGGCATCGCCGCCGATACGCTCAAACCGGAACAAATCGACTACCTGCAACAACACGTCCGCCTGCTCTCCGGCTTATACGGCGTACTGCGCCCGCTCGACTTGATGCAACCCTACCGCTTGGAAATGGGCACGGCCTTTGCCAACTCGCGCGGCAAAAACCTCTACGAATTTTGGGGCGATAAAATCACCGACCTGCTCAATCAAACGCTGAAGCAGGCCGATAGCGACGTTTTAATCAACCTCGCCTCACAAGAATATTTCAAATCCGTCAACACCAAAAAACTCAACGCACGCCTGATTACGCCGATTTTTAAAGACGAGAAAAACGGCAAATACAAAATCATCAGCTTCTACGCCAAACGTGCGCGCGGTTTGATGGTGCGCTACGCGGCAGAACACGGCATTACCGAGCCTGAAATGCTCAAAAACTTCGACTACGAAGGCTATTCATTCAATGAAGCAGCTTCAAACGAAGCCGAATGGGTATTCATGCGTGAAGAACAATCTAAATAAAAACAGAATCCTAGATATTTTTTCTAAAATACCTCTTGGCAAAGGCCGTAAGTTCCATTAATATTACGGCTTCAAGAATGGAAGCGTGGCAGAGCGGTTTAATGCAACGGTCTTGAAAACCGTCGAGGGTTGATAGCCCTCCGTGAGTTCGAATCTCACCGCTTCCGCCATTCTTGATATTTTTTTATCTAGTGAAAATGAAATGCGAGACTTGATGATTCAAGTCTTTTTTATTTTCAAATCCAAAGAATTCCGTAAAGGCCGTCTGAAAATTTCTTTTCAGACGGCCTTTTCCTTTTCTACAAATCAAATGCGGCGTTAATCAAACGTTTGGTGTAATCGTTTTGCGGATGATGGAAAATCTGATCCGCGCTGCCGTACTCAACCATTTCGCCCTGCTTCATCACAATTACGTTGTCGCTGACGGCGCGCACGACAGACAAATCATGGCTGATGAACATATAAGTCAGGCCGTATTTCTTCTGCAAGTCGCGCAAAAGTTCGACTACTTTGGATTGTACGGAGCGGTCAAGCGCAGAGGTCGGCTCGTCTAAAAGAATGAATTTCGGGCGCAGGATAACGGCGCGTGCAATCGCGATACGCTGACGCTGGCCGCCGGAGAATTCATGCGGATAGCGGTTGAGCGCGTCAAGCGGCAGGGACACTTCCTTCATGACTTCCAAAACGCGCTGGATACGTTCTTTTTTAGTCATTTCAGGATGGTGAACCGTCAAACCTTCGCCAATAATTTCGCCAACGGTCAGGCGCGGTGAAAGCGAACCGAACGGATCTTGGAACACAATTTGCCGTTGCGATTTCAGACGGCGTGCTTCTTCGGCGGTATAGTTTTTCAGGTCTTTGCCTTCAAAGGAGATATGTCCTGTATAAGGCAGCATCTGCATGACGGCTTTGCCCAACGTGGATTTGCCGGAACCGGACTCGCCGACGACGCCCAATGTTTCGCCTTCTTTAATTTTGAGGCTGATGCCTTTGACAGCGTCAAAAGTTTTGAGCGGTTTACCGAAAAAGTTTTGCTTCAATACGAAAGAAACATTGACATTGTCGGCATCGATTAACACACCGGCGTTGTTTTCTTCCGGCTCTTTCATGCCTTTGGGAATGGCATTGATGAGTTCGGCGGTATATTCGTGTTTCGGATGGGCAAATACTTCTTTGATTTTGCCGCGCTCGACAATTTCGCCGTTACGCATGACGCAGACAGTTTTGGAATAGTGTTCCGCCAAACCCAAATCGTGAGTAATGAAGATAATCGCCATGCCCATTTGCTGTTGCAAATCGTGGAGCAAATCGAGAATCTCGGCTTGAATGGTCACATCCAAAGCCGTGGTCGGTTCGTCGGCAATCAGCAGGTCAGGTTCATTGATGAGCGCCATGGCAATCATAATGCGTTGCAGCTGACCGCCGGAAAACTCGTGCGGATATTGTTTCATGCGGCGTTCGGCTTCTTTGATGCCAACCCACTCCAGCAATGCTAATGCTTTTTGTCCTGCTTCTTTTTTGCCGAGCTTTTTATTGTGCACACGCGCCGCTTCAATCAGTTGCGCACCGATACGCATAAACGGATTGAGCGATGTCATCGGCTCTTGGAAAATCACGCTGATGCGGTTGCCGCGCAAATCACGCAGGGTTTTCTCATCGGCATCCAAAATGGAAATACCGTCAAAAGTAATGCGCGAATCTTTGCTGTATCGGGCAAATTTCTCAGGCAGCAGGCGCATGACGGACATAGACGTTACAGACTTGCCCGAACCGGACTCGCCGACCAAAGCCAATGTTTCGCCCTCTGCCACTTTAAAGCTGACATTACGCACGGCGTGCACGTTCTTTTCATGCAATTCAAAATTGATGTCCAGATTTTCTACAACCAGTAACTGTTTTGTCATTTTGATTATCCTTTTGGTTGTGGTTTAGCGGTCTTTCGGGTCAAGCGCATCGCGCAGGCCGTCGCCGATAAAGTTGAAACAGAACAAAGTGGTTACCAAGAAGAAACTCGGCACGAGCAGCTGCCATGGTGCAGCTTCCATAGAAATCGCACCTTCTTGCAACATCGAACCCCAACTGGTCATCGGCTCTTGCACGCCCAAGCCCAAGAAGCTCAAGAAGGATTCAAACATAATCATGCCCGGCACCAGCAAAGAGGCATACACCATCACCACGCCCAAAACATTCGGAATAATGTGGCGCGTCACGATTTTACGTTTTGCCACGCCGCTCACACGCGCCGCTTCGACAAACTCTTTATGCTTCAAGCTCAAAGTTTGACCGCGCACGATACGCGCCACGTCCAGCCAAGACACCAAACCCACGGCGGCAAAAATCAAAAGCAGATTGCGGCCGAAGAACGTGGTCAGCAGAATCACGAAAAACATAAACGGAAACGCGTTCAAAATTTCCAAAAAGCGCATCATCAGCGAATCGAGCTTACCGCCGATAAAGCCGGCAATCGCACCATAAAGCGTACCGATGACAACGGCCACCAATGCGCCGGCCACACCGACCAGCAAGGAAATACGTCCGCCGGTTGCCGCACGAGACAGCAAATCGCGGCCGAGCAAATCCGTACCCAGATAGTGATGGGTAGAAAAGGACGGCGGAATCTGCATATTATCCCAGTCGGTGAAGTCGTAGGTGTAGCGGACAATCCATGGTGCCACAATCACAAAAATACTGATCAACAACAGGATGATAATGCTGTACACCGCCGCTTTGTTCTGTTTAAAACGCCGCCATGCGTCGCTCCACAGGCTTTTGCCGTGTACTTGGGCGTATTCTGCTGCCTCTGCAAGGGCCTGAGTCTGCTTCTTTTTGAATAACATAATATTCTCTCTCGCTTTTTATTCTTTCTTCAGGCCGTCTGAACGTTTCAGACGGCCTTTGCGCAAATGGGATTAATAACGGATTTTCGGGTCAATAATGGCATACAGAATATCGAGGATGGCGTTGAACAAAATGGTCATGATGCCGACCAAAATCGTCAAACCCAAAATCATGCCGTAGTCGCGGTTGAGCGCGCCGTTGACAAACAATTGTCCGACGCCGGGAATACCGAACACGTTTTCAATCACAATGGAGCCGGTGATGATGCCGACGAATGCCGGGCCTAAGAAAGAAACAATCGGCAACATGGCAGGACGCAACGCATGGCGCAGGATGATGCGGCTCATGGGCAGGCCTTTGGCGCGTGCCGTACGGATAAAGGGACTGTTCAATACTTCAATCATCGCGCCGCGCGTAATCCGCGCGATACTGGACACATAACCGATGGACAAAGTAACGACAGGCAGGATCAAGTTCATCAGTGCGCCATCGTTCCAGCCGCCCGCAGGCAGCCATTGCAATCTGACGGCAAACACCAGCACCAATACCGGCGCCATCACAAAACTGGGAACAACAATACCGGTCATCGCACCACTCATCAGCGAATAATCCAGCCAGCTGTTTTGTTTTAAGGCGGCGATGATGCCGATAAACATGCCGAAGATGGCGGCAATTAAAAAGGCGTAGAAGCCAAGTTCTGCCGATACCGGCAGGGATTGGGCAAGCAACTCATTAACGCTGAAATCTTTATATTTGAACGACGGCCCCAAATCACCCTGCGCCAACTGCTTGAGGTAGTGGAAATATTGGAGGTACATCGGATCATTGAGGTGGTATTTGGCTTCGATGTT